>CANKQY010000139.1 GCA_947485745.1 Bacteroidota bacterium | reverse complement strand
CATTAAATAAGTAATAAACAACAATAAAAAAAGTAAAGCCTGCAACCGTATTAAAGGCATTAAAAATGAAGAAGGTAGCAATACATAATTTTCTAAAAGGACTGTTTTTGAAAGCTTCAACAAAACTCAAAAATATTTCTTTTAAACTTCTTCCCATTGTTTTAAATGTTAAAGGAGAAAAACTAGTTTCGTTTAGTGTTGACTTACTTTTAATAAAAATAGCTGGAACCATTGCCAATATCATACATGAAATTCCTACCCAAACAGCTAAAGTTCTTGTGGCAAGTGCAGTATCCGCATCTGGTTTCAACGGATCTATTGAATTTACATTTGGAAACCAATTTGGATCATACATCACAACCCAAAACCATGGAGCAATTACCCAAGCCCATTGTCCAATCCATTGTGATATGGCCATAATACTGGTTCTTTCGTGAAAATCATCACTCATTTCATAACCCATTGCCACGTAAGGAACGCTAAAAATAGATAGTCCAACATAAAATATAATAGACCAAATAAGAAAATAATAGAAGTTATAATCTAAACTGTTTTCTCTGTACAATTGCCACATAACTACAAAAGAAATTCCCATTATTATAGCTCCTATAAAAACATATTGTCTTCTTCTTCCCCATTTAGATCGAGTATTATCAGAAATAAATCCCATAATTGGATCTATAAATGCATCTAGAATTCTAGGTAAGAAAAAGGTAATACCCCACATCCATGGTGGCATACCCAAATTTTCAACCAACACAACCATGAAAATACCTAAGGCTGCCGGAAACATTTGGTTAGCTAACATTCCTAATCCAAAGGCTATTTTTTGACTCATTGGTACAATTCCTGTTGGGTGTGAATTATTATTTGACATAGTTAAAAAATTATTTAATTAAAAGGATTTTAAAACCACTGTTTGCAACGCTTTTGCACTAATGGAAATATTTTTTTTATCGTAATTAGTATTTATTTCAATGGATTGTTCTATTTCGGTAGGATTAAAAATAACTACAGCAATTGAACCGTCCGGATTTTGAACCGCAGTAGCTAGTAGATCTTTATTGCTGATGTTACATCCAATTTTTACAGCACCTGGTCGTATAAATTTACTAAAATGCGACATCACATAATACAAAGGTGTGAAATAGACTTCATCTTTTTCGGGATCAACAATTACAGGGGCAACACACCAGTTCTTAAACCAATTTGGACCACCTTGTTTGTCTAAAATCATATTCCAATCAACCCAACCATCGACCCAATTATTCAAACAACCTATAATGTCGTTTGCATAACGATTAACCGGTGCATATTTAGGATGTAAATATTTGTCTTTCTCACTTGCCCAATCCCAACCCCAATCTGTTGCTTCCTTTTTCCAATACCATGCATCATCATTCCAGTGTGGAATTTCAGAGTCAACGCAAGCTTCCGTTTGAATTAAATATTTATTAGGCGATTTTTGGTGAGCATATTGCAATTCTTCGGGAAATACTTCATAAGTACTTTCATACCAGTGAATAGCCAAACCATCGTAAAATTTTGATGAATCTTTATCTTTGTACATCACATCAACCCATTCTTTTATTCCAGCTCTGTTTTGATCGTAGCCTAATATTTTTAAATCTGACCAACCGTGTTTTTTTAATTTCGGTCCTAAATGGTTTTGAACAAAATCAGTCATTTCCTTTGGTGAAAATAATGTACTTTCCCAATTATTTCCATTTCCGTGTGGTTCGTTTATTACAGTTATTCCCCAAATATTTATACCTTCTTTTTTATATGCTTCTAGATACTTTGAAAAATATAAAGCGAAACTATCGCTGAATTTCGGTAATAATTTGCCACCAATATACTTTTGATTGTCTTTCATCCATGGTGGTGCACTCCATGGCGAAGCAATAATATTAAAACCATCTTTTGAAATGGCTTTGGCTTCTAATATCATCGGAATGATATCGTCTTTATCATCTTCTATTGTAAAATGCTTTAGTTCCAAGTCATTTTCAACTTTAGCATAGGTATAATTGCTTAAGGAGAAATCACAAGATGCTATGTGAGTTCTAGTAAGTGAATATTTAGCACCATCGTCACTAAAATAAGCATCTAATATTTTTTTTCGTTTTGCTTTACTCAATTGATTTAGTAAAGAGGCCGAAGCTTCGGTAAATGAACCGCCAAAACCAGTAATAGTTTGAAATTTTTCTTCTGGATTTAATGTTATTGTTATTGGATTGGAATTTTGAGAAAAATCAGTTATCTTTTTTAATGAATTTCCATTTGCCGCAGTTTCATACACTTGCAATTTCATTTCTTTCGTGCTGCTGCAACTAAAAAATGATAATGAAATGCTGATTATCAAAAGTTTAAAAAAGGTTATTTTAAGATTATTTTTATCCATAATTAATTTTTATTTTTAATTAATCTGGGAACTTTAACATCTTGCCATAAAGCTTTTTCATTACCATCGTAGGTTTTTGTAATTGGTTTTCCGTTTCGAGTTAAACCTTTAAAAACACCTTTATCTATTTTATCCCAAAGCGCAAATTTGGCTTGGTTTTGCAAATTGATCAATCCGAAATGATTTTCATAACCATTAGGATTTGTGCCATCTTTCCAACTTTCATCAAAAGCTTCAAAATAAAAACAAGTAATTTTTTCTTTGTTTGACCATTCACGCATCAATTTATAGTATTCAGCCGCTTTGTATTCATCTGCAGCTTTGGAACCTTCAACTCCATAATATATAGCATCAAATGTCGTCCAACCTGTTTCACCCATTTCAACGGGCTTGTTCACACCAATCGACTTCATGTACTTTACAACACCATTATATTGAGAAATTGCATAATCTCGGGCTCGCAACATGGCAGCATCAATTTTCATTTTGTCGGAAAGAATTGCTTCGTTTTCTTTAACTCCCCAAATATCAGGAAAGAAACGTTCGTCATGAATTGGGTATGTATGCATAGAAATGAAATCGACAGCTTTAATCAATTTATTCAAATCTTCGGTATGATATTGTTCATCT
>CANKQY010000138.1 GCA_947485745.1 Bacteroidota bacterium | reverse complement strand
TAACTATTTATATTTACCTATGTTAATGGTAAAAATGAATTTGGGAGGTAAAAGCACCAGTGGATTTAAAAGCACAAAAAAAATTAATCAGGAAATAATTAAAGCTTGTAAATTAAATGGCTTATACACTAACTTTATGATGCTTTACAGCAAATACTTTTTTAAAGTTTTTGAATATTACAAAATTCCAAATCAGTAAATGAAAAAAATTTTAATTACAGGAATAACAGGTTTTGTAGGAAAAAACTTAGCCATTTATTTACATCAAAATGGTTATGAAATATATGGCTTAGGACGCACCTTTCCTGAAAAAGAAGATTGGCATTTTAAAACTATCAAAAAATTTTATTGCTATGATGATGCCATTGATTACAATCATTTTGATACCATTATTCATACTGCAGGTAAAGCCCACGATTTAAAAAATGTAAGCAATGAGCAAGCATATTTTATAGCAAATACGGAGTTAACAGAAAAAATATACTCGCAGTTCTCCATTTCAAATGCCCGTAAATTTATTTATTTTAGTTCAGTAAAAGCATGCGCTGATAGCGTTGAAGGTTCATTATTTGAAAATGACAAACCAGTACCAAAAACTGCCTATGGTAAATCGAAATTAGCTGCTGAAACAGCCATTTTAAATTTACCAATTAATAATAATCAAAATTGCTTTATTCTAAGGCCATGTATGATACATGGAAAAGGCAATAAAGGAAACTTAAACTTATTATATCAATTAGTTTCCAAAGGAATTCCTTGGCCATTGGGCACATTTAACAACAAAAGAAGTTTTTGTAACATTGATAATTTAAGTTTTATCATTCAAGAATTAATAGAAAAAGAAAACATTGCATCAGGCATCTATAACATTGCCGATAATGTTTCATTTTCAACCAATGAAATAATTGAATTAATAGCTGAATCAAAAAACAAGAAGGCTAGGATTTGGCATATTCCAAAAACTTTGATTATTGCCATAGCAAAACTTGGCGATAAATTGAAACTTCCACTGAATTCAGAACGTCTTCAAAAGCTAACAGAATCGTACTTGGTAGACAATTCCAAAATTAAATTTGCCATTGAAAAAAAGCTACCCTTTTCAACAAGAGAAGGATTATTGAAAACCTTTCAATCATTTAACCAATAAAACAATGATTCGTTTATTTGATATGTTATTTTCTTTCTTGGGCATAATTATATTAAGTCCATTATTAATAATTCTATTTATTATTGGATATTTTGATACCGGCTCTCCCCTATTTCGTCAACAAAGAGTTGGAAGAAACATGGTATCATTTCCTTTGGTAAAATTTCGGAGCATGCAATTAAATACATTGTCTGTACCCACACATTTAGCCAATGCTAGTTCCTTAACTAAATACGGAACATTTTTAAGAAAATCGAAGTTAGATGAACTTCCACAATTATTCAATGTATTGCTTGGTCACATGAGTTTAGTAGGCCCAAGACCTAATTTATTGAACCAAGAAGAATTAATAAAAATACGTGAATCATTGGGCGTTTATAAATTAAGACCAGGAATAACCGGACTGGCACAAATCAATCAAATTGACATGTCGACTCCAAAATTACTTGCGGAAACAGATGCCCAAATGGCATCTAATTTCACCCTATATTTATATTTTAAATACATTATACTAACCATCTTTGGCAAAGGCTTTGGAGATAGAATAATTAAATAAAATGTCGTATTTCGGAGTTTTGTAGACCCCAAAGTTGTCGTACACCAGAGTTTATCAGATTTTCAATTTATTTTTTCCGGATCGCCAAGTAAAGGCAATCATCGCAATGCACATCCCCGAAACCAAAAAGGCGATGAGGGCCTGTATCTTGTATGAATCGATAATGAAAGTACGTAAACTTAAGAGGTCGGTTTTCTCCTTGCCGTAGCAAAAGACAAGAATTTTATATAAAGATCTACTGGAGGCGCCATATTTATCCCAGTTGGTATGGCGCCATCCCTGCTGATAATTGTAGTTGGGATTGTAATTGGCGGGCGTGTGCAGACTGTAGTAGGATTTCCATTGGCCAGAAACCTGTTGCAATGTGCTCAACTGGTTTTGCGAATCACGAAAGGTGTGCCGAAATAATGGATCTAACAAGATCAGTTTGCCAGTGCTTTTGAGTGGCAAGGCAAGGCAGATGTGTGCGCCCCATCGATCATTTACCCGCTGCTGGATGATTTTGGGTTGGTACCCCAGTTTCTGAAAAACACGAGTGGTCAACAAGGTATAATATCCGCAAGCCCCCGTGCCGATATAAAAACTCTGGAGTGAACTTATAAAAATGGATGCCTTGAAAGATTGGTATTTGTAACTGCCAAGAATTTCGGATCGCCTCTCTTGCAGGTAATGGCAGAGTATAATGGTGGTGTCTATCTGATTCTCCTCGGGGAGTCCTTTCGTTTTCTCTTTAATCGTCTTTGCGATGTTGCTGAGTATCTCGTTTTCGAACTCCGATTCCGTTAGCCCGGCGATGCCAATGGACATTGAACATCCCAAAAAAAAAAAATATATGGGCAGTCCAAATTTGCCAAGAATGTTTTGTATTTTTTTCAAAATTTTAGTTTTAGTATGATTTCATTTCAAATGTTTTCGCAATACAAATCCATGCATCTAGCTTTTTATTTGAGGCTGCAAAAGTAATGAATTTCGTTCAATTGTAAGTGCCCTATTTTGTGAGATTTGGGTTAAATTTTGTCGGGGATAGGAATTATTAATATTTCATGAAGTCCGTCCGCACTTTCAAATCCAAACCCTTGTTATTGGCCTCCCGCGGGAGGCTTTTTTTATGAACAGCATTCATTGATTGGTTAAAATGTGTCTTATGGACTAGGCTTATAATTACATTTGTAAAAATATGGCGCTGCTGCATAAGACATCCTATTTTCACCGTTGGGTGGTTTTTCTGCTGGATATGTGTGTATGCACTTTTTCAGTGGTACTTTCAACCCTGTTGTTTTATTATCATCAGTCGCCCAATTTCATTTATGATCAGTTACTCATCCACGGGCAGATCATCTTGTTGCTCTCGTTGGTGATGCATTTG
>CANKQY010000137.1 GCA_947485745.1 Bacteroidota bacterium | reverse complement strand
GCCGATACCAAAAACACATTTGCCTGCTACCAAATTTTTCAGCAATGGCAGCCAGATGTATTCTTAGATACACACACCTCAAATGGCGCAGATTACCAATACACCATGACCCTAATTACCACCCAAAAGCAAAAGTTGGGCGGACCAGCAGCCGATTTTCTCTACAATGAAATGAATCCTTCTTTATATAAAGATATGCAAAAGAAAGGATATGAAATGTGCCCCTACGTAAATGTTTTTGGCCAATCACCAGACGAACAAGGTTATGAAGTGTTTGTTGAAAGTCCCAAATTTTCTACCGGCTATGCGGCCTTGTTCGGCACCTTGGCTTTTGTTGCAGAAACGCATATGCTCAAACCTTATCAAGATAGGGTAAAGGCTACTTATGCGCTGCTAGATGCCTTTCAGGGATATTGCCAAACGCATAAAAAAGAGTTGGTTCGAACCAAAGAATTGCAACAGATTTGGATACTGAAACAAACCCAATATGCCAGCAACTACAAAGTGAGCAGAGAAGTTAGCAAAACGCTACAATTTAAAGGCTATGAACTAGAAAAAAGAAATAGCAATTTGGGCAATTACGAGCGCAACTACTACAATAAAAGCAAGCCATTTTCCAAGCCCATCCATTATTACGATTCGTGCTATGCAACCTTATACCAAAAAATACCTAGCTATTTTGTTTTACCTCAAGCATGGATCAAAGTCAAAGAAAGACTCAAGGCAAATCATGTGCAGGTTTATGAAATAATCAAAGATACCAGCATATTGGTAACAGCAAAATATATCAGCAATATTAAAAATAGTCAAAACCCATATGAAGGACATTTTGTGCATAGCGGTGTAGAAAGTATTAGTAAACAAATGTCTATTACCTTTTATGCCGGAGATTGGATCATACCAACCCAACAAAATGGCAGCAGGTATATTTTAGAAGTACTCAACCCAGAAACTTGGGATGGATTTATGGCTTGGAATTTCTTTGACCCCATTTTAAATGAAAAGGAAGGATTTTCTGATTATGCATTTGAGGATGATGCTGAATTGTTGCTGGCCAATAACCCAGAATTGCGCAAGAACTTTGATGCCTGGAAAACACAAAACCCCGAAAAAGCCAAAAGCAAATTCGAGGTTCTGGGTTATCTCTATAAAAACTCTCCCTACTACGAAAAAGAACACTTACGGTATCCGGTGTACGCTATAGATTAGTTTTTACTACAAAGCAACCAAGCAACAATTTTTTTTTATTTTTTATTTTTTTATGATTAATAAAAAAACAATTAATTGTGAAAACTAAAATCGTTGCTTTGTTTCTTTGTAGTAAAAAACCAAACATTTTTAGGCAGATTTAGCTTGGAGTTTTTCTTTTTGTTTGCGGATTTGAGCTACCAATTTAGCTAGTACCAAATCCGTTGCAGCTTCAAATTTACTGTCTTGCTCCTTTGCAAAAACAGGGTTACCCGCCACATTCATTTTAATCTCTACCACTTTATTATCACCCTCTTTGTCCTTATCCAATTTCAAGTAAACATCTGCATGCCTCACGCCATCGAAAAAGGTTTGAGTTTTCTCTACCTTATTTTTAATAAAATCTAGCAGCTTCTTGTCTGCTTTAAAGTGAATGGATTGAATTTCGATCTTCATACTTTTTTTTATTTATTGTTGAGGATTGGTTCATACCTGCCAGATAAAACAATTCCTGTGGGCAATTAATGGAAGGCAGGGTTTAGGACCGTGGATGTTTATTCTTATAAACTTGTTTTAATCTTTCAATACTATTGTGGGTATACACTTGCGTAGCAGAAAGGTTGGCATGACCCAACAATTCCTTTATCGCATTTAAATCGGCGCCGTTGTTGAGCATGTGCGTAGCATAAGTATGCCTCAATACATGGGGACTCCTTTTTTGAATGGTGGTAACCTCCGATAAATGATCGTGCACCAATCTGTAGACCAGCTTTGGATAAAGGGCTTTGCCAGTTTTGGTAGTAAACATATTGGGTGAATCAATACCTTCAATTAATCGCAAATCAATATAGGCAGCTGCCAATTGTGCCAATTCGCGGGTAATAGGAATAATGCGCTCCTTGCTTCTTTTACCTAACACCTTCACCTGCATTTTAAACAAATCAACATCTTTTACTTGCAGCCCAATCAATTCAGACTGTCGCATGCCAGTACCATAATACATGTGCAAAATGAGTTCATTGCGCTTGTCGTCGAAACTATCAGTAAACCGAGCTTCATTTAACAAGTTTACCATTGCTTTCTCTTCAACAAATACAGGCAACTTGCGGGAGGCTTTAGGCAATAAAATTTTCTGCATTGGGTTGGTTTGAACCCACTCTTGTTTCAGCAAAAATTTATAAAATGATTTGAGGGTAGAAATTTTCCTAGAAATACTGCGAGGCAAAACTCCTTGGTTCATTAAATGAGCAATCCAAGAACGAATTTGAAGGTGGTTAAATCCAGCTAAATCTTTTACGCTATAAGTAACGGCAAGGTAATCCGAAAATTGATGGAGGTCGCTATGGTAGGCCAAAGAAGAATGCTTGGATTGCTTCTTCTCAAACTGCACAAAATTCAAAAAATGATCAATAGCCTCTTGCAATAGCATCTGGAGTAATTGGTAAAAGCAAGGTAAGCAATTTTTGGCAAGATTTTCAAATATTTATGTCAAAAAAAAAGCAGCCTGATAATCAGGCTGCTTTTATATAAAACTACGAGGTCTTATGCTTGGTCTGCTTGTTGCATCTTCAATTTGTAGGCAGCACGGATTTTCTCGTGACGCTTGTTAATGCAATGCTTGGTGAAAGCTTGGCGGGCACGAAGCTCCTTTACTACACCGGTTTTCTCAAACTTCTTCTTGAACTTCTTAAGAGCTCTGTCCAAAGATTCATTTTCTTTTACGCTGATATGGATCATATTATGTGCACCTCCTTTCCTTTAGATTTTCCCTTTTCAGGGGATGCGAAGGTAGGGGAATAATTTGAAAATGCAATCTCAATGCAAATAATTGTGGTTTTACGAGAGTGTTTTATATTTGACCCCTTCGGGGTCACATGTCTATAG
>CANKQY010000136.1 GCA_947485745.1 Bacteroidota bacterium | reverse complement strand
TTAATTAGGAAATAGGCTGGAAATTTTGGCTTGGGATATTGATTGATTATAAAAATCAATCAATACCTGGTATCCGAGCCTGTCCAATAGCCCGGGATATGAGCCTGTCGAATAGCCCGGGATATGAGCCTGTCGAATTAGCCGGTGGCTGAGCTTGTCGAATAGCCCGGTGGCTGAGCCTGTCGAAGCCTGCTTCAATGGGATGACTTAGTATTCTTTAAATGAAAATTTCTGCTAGCCCGCATAACACTTCGACAGGCTCAGTGACCGCACTTCGACAGGCTCAGTGACCACACTTCGGCAGGCTCAGTGACCGGTAGTTGCCAGAAGCCTTCTCCACATCACCCCTTCTCCACATCTCCTCCTCTTTCCCCATCCCCTTCCTCTTGAGCAGCTAGTTTCTTCTTATCCCTAGTGCCTCTATATATCTCAAACTTATGATACCTACATTCTAAAGCACCGTTGAAAAGTTGAATCTTTTTAGAAGGAGCAAGGCCGGTCATTTTTAGGGCAGCAATGTTGGACGAAATAACCCAAACATCGTAGCCATCAAATTCCTTTTTCATTTGATCGCCCATCATTTTGTAAAAGGCACCAATTTCATCTATGGGTAAGCGCTCGCCATAAGGAGGGTTGATGATCATTAATCCTCCGCCTTCTGGACCTTTAGCCTCTTCAAATCTTTTGTTACTTACTTTAATATCTTCATCCAATCCTGCACGGGTGATGTTTTCGCGGCTAATGTCTATTGCTTTATAGGTTTTGTCTGAACCAATGATGTTGGCTTTAGATTCTCTTATTTGGGCGATGGCTTCTTCTCGTACCTGCGAGAAAATCATTGGATCGAAATCCTTCCAACGCTCAAAGCCAAATTGTGCGCGATTTAAGTTGGGAGGCATGTTCCTGGCTATCATGCCTGCTTCAATGAGCAAGGTACCGCTACCACACATTGGATCATAGTAATTGCCTTCGCCATTCCAGCCTGTAAGCATAATCATGCCTGCAGCTGTAACTTCGTTAATAGGCGCTAAGGTGCTATCAGTTCTGTACCCACGGCGGTGCAATGATTCCGACGAGCTATCTAATGAAACCGTAACTTCGTCTTTGTTGATATGGATGTCTATGCTTAAATCGGGATGTGTTAAATCAACACTCGGTCTTTCGCCATATTTTTCTCTGAATTGATCTACGATGGCATCTTTACATTTGAGCGAAACATATTGGGAATGGGTAAAAATATCGCTTCTTAAACTGGTATGGATAACTAGTCGGCCATCTTTTTCAAGGTATTGACCCCAATTTATTTTTTTGATGCCATCGTATAATTGTGTTTCATTTGAAGCCCTAAATTTATTGATAGGCACTAATACTTTTAAGGCAGTTCTTAAACAAAGATTTGCCCTATACATCACAGCTAAATCGCCTTTAAAACTCACTGCACGGTTATGTGCCTCTACCTCCTCTGCACCTAGTAAGCGCAGCTCTTCTGCTAATATTTGTTCTAACCCAAATTGGGTCTTGGCCACCATGGCAAACGTTGGATTCAATTGACTCATAATAAGAGCGCAAAGGTAGTTGAAATATCTGAAACCCCATTATTTGGCTTATAAAGCCTCAAAAACAGTGCTTATTTAACCCAACTCAAACTTCTCCCTCAATTGCGGAATGGTGATATTTTCATAGCCCTTATCCAACATTTTTTGTTTGAAAATATCTAAGGTTTTTAACTCGCCGTGCACCAAGAAAATTTGCTGAATTTTCTTTTTATTTTGACATTGGAGCCATTCAAATATTTCGTTGTAATCTGCGTGGGCACTATAATAATCCAAGGACCTTACTTCTGCTTTTACCCCAAATTCTTCACCAAATATGCGCACCAATTTTTCGCCATTTTTTAATTTACCTCCTAAGCTTTCTGGTGTGCAATACCCAACCATCAAAATAGTGTTTTTAGAGTTCTCAATATTGTTCATGATATGGTGCTTGATTCTGCCAGCTTCTGCCATTCCGCTTGCTGAAATAATGATACATGGTTCAGCCATATTGTTCAGTGCTTTTGATTGTTCTAACTCACTAATGTAAGTAAGGTTTTTAAAGCCAAAAGGATCTCCATCCATACTCACATAATCTACAAATTCTTCTCTATAACATTCTTGGTGTTTGCGCATTACTCCTGTTGCTTTTACAGATAACGGACTATCAACAAAAACTTTTATATTTGGCATGCGGCCTTCATTTACGGCCTTATCAAGGATGTAAATTATTTCTTGGGTTCTGTCTACACTAAAGGCAGGGATGATGAGTTTGCCTTTTTTTTCAATGCAAGTATGGTGAATGATATCTAATAATTCTTTTTCTGCATTGGCAACCAAGGCATGTAACCTATCTCCATAAGTGCTTTCGCAAATCAAATAATCGCATTGCCTAAATGGCTGTGGATCTCTCAAAATTGGGTCGTTATACCTGCCAATATCTCCACTAAAGGTTATGTGTTTTTTTCGGTTTGAACCGATTGATATATCTAGGTTAACTATGCAGCTACCTAATAAATGTCCCGCATCATTGAAGCTAAGTGTTATTTCTGAATCAATTTTTAATTTTTCATCATAACCCAATTCCTCCATCATGGAAATAGCTTGGTTAACATCGTCTATATCATATATGGGTTCAATGGCTTCTAAACCTTTTTTTGCCCTACGTTTATTGATGTATTTTAAATCGGAAGTTTGAATATGGGCAGAATCTGCCAGCATTATTTCACACAAGCTTTTGGTAGCGGGCGTGCAGAATATAATTCCTTGAAAACCTTCCTTCACAAGTCGTGGGATTAAACCGCTATGATCTATGTGCCCATGCGATAAAACAAGATAATCTATATCGGCTGGCTTGAACCCAAAATGCCTATTGAGGTCGTCTCTTTGCTCCACATGACCTTGAACCAAGCCGCAATCCAATAAGATTTTGGTGCCTTTGGGTGTGGTAATTAAATGTTTACTGCCAGTTACCATTTCTGCAGCGCCATAAAACTGTATATTCATCTAGCAATATGGTTAAAATTACAAGCAACTCAAAAATTTTCATTCAATTAAAAATGAAAAAAAATTATCCACCAAACTCACATACATTTGTTGATTACATTATAATATTGTTTTTTGCAATACAATTAATTAGAACAAGTAAACATGCATTTAGCCATCGCCGGAAATATTGGGTCAGGTAAAACC
>CANKQY010000135.1 GCA_947485745.1 Bacteroidota bacterium | reverse complement strand
TCACACGTAGATACAGCGCCTGATTGCAGTGGAACAAACGTGAAGCCTATTGTACATCAAAATTATGATGGAAAAGATATCGTTCTTCCAGATGATTCAACTCAGGTTTTGAGCATTACAGATTCACCATATTTAAAAAATCATATTGGTCACGATGTAATTACAGCAAGTGGTTTAACCTTATTGGGTGCTGATGATAAAAGTGGGGTAGCGGTAATCATGCAAGCGGCTCAATATTTAATGTTGAATCCGCAAATTAAACATGGCGACATAAAGATATTATTTACACCAGATGAAGAGGTGGGACAAGGAACTGCAAAAATAGACATGCAAAAACTTGGCGCCACCTATGGATATACGTTAGATGGGGGAGAAGCGGGTAGTTTGGAAGACGAAACGTTTAGTGCTGATGGTGCTTCTATTATTATACATGGCGTTATAGCGCATCCTGGATATGCAAAAAATATATTGGTAAATACCATGAAGGTTGCTGGTGCAATTTTAGATGCTTTGCCAAAAGATGAATGGAGTCCAGAAACTACAGAAGGCAAACAAGGATTTGTACATCCCGTTTCGCTTAATGGCATTTCTGAAAAAACAACCATTGGATTTATAGTTCGAGATTTTACATTGAGTGGGTTGGCATCACATCATCAAAGATTAAAATCAATTGCAGAAGAAGTTGTTGCTAAATTTCCCGGTGCAACCATGGAGTATATTCAGCAAGAGCAGTATCGCAATATGAAAGAAATATTGAATCATCATCCTGAGGTGGCCATAAACGCTGCAAAAGCTATCGAAAAATCTGGACTGGCTGTTAAGATAGAAAGTATACGCGGTGGTACAGATGGAAGCAGATTAAGTTATATGGGTTTACCTTGTCCAAATATTTTTACTGGAATGCAAAATATTCATAGTAAATTAGAGTGGATTGGGGTGAACGATATGATGAAAGCATCAGAAACAATTGTACATCTGTGTGAGATTTGGGAAGGCTCCTAGATTTTATACTAGATGTTAGATACAAGATAGCTCTAGATTCCAACCACAAACCACAAACCACAAACGACAAACCATAAACCATAAACCTTTAAAATATGAGCATTTTCACAGAATTCTGGTGGCTAATTCCAATTGGAATTTTTGTCTTTAGTGGATTATTTACTGTTAATCAAGGTACGATTGCGGTGATAACCCGATTTGGAAAATATGTAGGCATTCAACGTCCTGGCTTACGATTTAAAATTCCAATTATTGATCAAGTATACAAGCGCGTTAGTATTCAAAATCGTTCTGTAGAATTAGAATTCCAGGCTGTTACTGTGGATCAGGCGAATGTATATTTCAAATCTATGTTGCTTTATTCTGTACAAAATGAAAACGAAGACACCATTCAAAATGTGGCGTTTAAATTTATTAGCGATAAAGATTTGATGCAGGCGTTGGTTAGAACAATTGAAGGAAACATCAGGGCTTTTGTTGCTACAAAAAAACAATCTGAAATTTTATTGTTGCGTAGAGATATTGTTGAGTTCGTTAAAGAGCATGTAGATGCTTCATTAGAAGAATGGGGTTATCACCTTAAAGATCTACAAATCAACGACATTACTTTTGATCAAGCCATTATTGAAAGTATGAGCAAAGTTGTTGCCAGTAACAATTTAAAAGCTGCTGCCGAAAATGAAGGACAAGCTTTATTAATTACAAAAACCAAAGCTGCTGAAGCCGAAGGTAATGCGATTAAAATTGCGGCTCAAGCAGAAAGAGAAGCGGCACAACTTCGTGGACAAGGGGTAGCGTTGTTTAGAGAAGAAGTGGCAAAAGGTATGGGGCAAGCTGCAGAACAAATGAAACAAGCCAATTTAGATACCAATGTTATTCTATTCAGTATGTGGACGGAAGCCATCAAAAATTTTGCAGAATATGGCAAAGGGAATGTGATCTTTTTAGATGGCAGTAGCGAGGGCATGGAAAAAACAATGCGTCAAATTATGGCGATGCAACAAATGGATCAAAAATAATTTTGAAGTAACATTAACATTATTTTTCTTGCCAAGTTGCAATAGTTTTATTTAATTGCAGAGCGTATTTTTTTATTCAGTTTTAATTATCCAATATGTTTAGTTTTTTATTGCAAGTTGATAGCACTGCAGTCGCACAAGCTAGTGGCGAAAGAGTAGAAAGTGTTTTGGGCATGCTCAGTAAAGGCGGTCCAATTATGATTCCGCTTGGCATTTTATTCGCCATGATGGTATATTTTTTTACAGAGCGATTTTTGGTAATCAAAAAAGCAAGTTTGGTTGATGATAATTTCATGAATCAAATCAGAGACCATATTGTAACGGGAAATATTTCTGGTGCAAGAAGTGTAGCAAAAAATGCACAACATCCAATCGCAAAAATGATTGATAAAGGGTTACAAAGAATTGGAAAGCCTATTGATGCCATTGAAAAAAGTATGGATAATGTAGGTAAACTCGAGCTGTACAAAATGGAGAAAAATCTGAGCATCATTTCCGTTATAGCACGTATCGCACCTTTGTTTGGTTTTGTCGGTACCATCATAGGATTGGTAATCTTACTTAAAGAATTTGCAACCATTAGTAATCCATCAATTAGTCAAATTGCAGATGCGATGTACATCAAATTGATTACCTCTGCAACTGGCTTGATTATTGGTATGCTTGCATTTTTAGGGTATAACTTTTTAGATACACAAATAAACAGAATGGCAAATAGAATGGAAGCTGCAAGTAGTGAATTCATCGACATTCTTCAAGAACCAACCAAATAATAATTCGTTTCCAATAATAAACCTATGAGTTTAAGAAAAACAAAATTAAGGGACGAACATTCGGAAGTAGATACCGGGCCATTAAACGATATCCTGTTTATTCTATTGATGTTCTTTTTAATGATTTCTACTTTGGCTAATCCCAACGTAATTAAAATGAGCGTTCCCAAATCTAAAAGCGATACCAAGCAAAAACAAAGTGTTGTGGTAAGTGTAGATAAGGACAAGAATTTTTTCATTGGGTCTAAAAAAATAAATCCCGATTCGTTGGAGTCTTCTTTAAAAAAATACATCATCGAAGGCGATAGTATAAAACCAGCCGTGGTTATCAATGCAGATTCTGTGGCTCAATGGGGTGAAATTGTAAAAGTAATGAAAGTAGCTAGAAAGCTTGGTGCTACTACATCTGCTACCGTTAGTGGAAGCGATTAATCAATACCATTCTTGGCTT
>CANKQY010000134.1 GCA_947485745.1 Bacteroidota bacterium | reverse complement strand
TAAAGTTGTTCATCCAAATGGTATAACGGTATTGATCAGTTCGTAAACTGTAGCCCATCATTTTCGCGTCGGTATAACCTAATTTAGCCATTTCCGCTTTCTTTAATTTTCTAGGATATTGACTAATAGCATACTCTTTACCCTTAGCTTTATTGTTTAACATTAAAGGTTTTAAACTTTTCCCATCCAAATTTTTAGGAATTGCAACACCCGCCAAGTCACAAATAGTTGGAAATACATCAACAAATTCTGTTAGCGAATTTGTTTTGCCCGATTTAATTCCAGGACCAGCAATTATTAAAGGTGCTCTTGTAGCTTCTTCAAAATTGGTATGCTTATGCCACAAATCATGATCGCCTAAATGCCAACCGTGATCGCCCCAAAGTACTATAATAGTGTTATCAAGAGTTCCTAGAGATTCTAAAGTATTTAATAAAATTCCAACCTGAGCATCCATATAGGATATAGCTGCATAGTAACCATGAATAAGTTCTTTTTGTTTTTCAAGTTTCAATCCTATTCTAAGAGAATCAGCAGGTAAAGTTGCATATTCTGGAATATCCAAATAATTACGTAATTCACCCGATTGGTGGTAGGCAATTAGCGGTCCATTTTTAGAATGCTCTTGAAACGATGCTATTGGCATATCTTCTCTATTGTATAAATCCCAATATTTTTTTGGTGCTACAAATGGAAGGTGTGGCTTAGAAAATCCTACTGCCATAAAAAATGGTTTGTCACTTTTAGAGAGTGCAATAATTTGATTTTTTGCTAATATAGCATTAACTCCATCTTGATACGCATTATCTGGAACATCTAAACATTCCGTTGAAGGTCCTTTGATACTTTTAGGATTTTCATCATTTGCTGCCAAATCTTTGTTCTTTTGTTTTCTTTCAGCAATAATTTCTGGCGTCATTCTAGCTTTCGTTTCAGGCAACTGATATTGCCCGTTGGCAGGCAATCCAAATTCAGCAGGAAAGTCTGATTCTTTAGATTTTAAATAAGGAATACTCCATGAAACTGGATCTACACTACCAATGGCACTTGAAGGATGATAAATTTTTCCAATCCCAGAAGTCGTATATCCTTGTGTGATTAAATATTGCGGGAGGGTTACAATATCTGGATTCACATCTCGCATTTGCGTTGTTAAATTCCAAATTTTAGTAACATCCGGGCGACTTCCCGTCATTAAACTAGCACGTGTTGGTCCACAAATAGCTTGTTGACAATAATTTTTATTAAAAACCGTAGCCATTTTTGCCAATCTATCAATGTTGGGGGTTTTTACCATTGTATTTCCATAACATCCCAAAAGCGGTTTCAAATCGTCAACTGCAATAAATAAAATATTTGGTTTGCTTGTAGGTTTATCTTGGGCAACTATTGTATTTGAAATTATAAATAAAAAAAATAAAAAGGCAAATTTGCAATATTGATTTTTCATAAAATGCTATTAATTATAATTTAACTTCTTTTGATTTGAAATAAGCAACCATTTTTTTGTCTAAATCGGCTACAATTGCAGCATATTTTGTATCGTCAGAAACATTTACCTTTTCTAATGGATCTTTGACATAATCGTATAATTCTTTAGTATAAACTTTATCAGCACTATAAACTTGGTCACTTGTAAAATTTTTCAACCAAACTGTATAACGATATTGTTCTGTGCGCATTGAATAACCCATTAGCTTACCTTTTCCATCTTCAACTTTATTAATATCAGCTTTATCCATTTTTCGAGGATATTGACTCATTGCATATTCTTTTACCGAAGCTTTATTGTTTTTCATTACTGGAACCAAACTTTTGCCATCTAAATAAGCGGGTACTTCTCCACCTGATAATTCACAAAGTGTTGGAAATACATCCACAAATTCAGTCATTGATTTAGTTTGACCCGCTTTTAAACCAGGTGCAGCAATTATTAAAGGTGCTTTGGTAGCTTGCTCATAATTTGTGTGTTTTCCCCACATATCATGATCTCCTAAATGCCAACCGTGATCTCCCCAAAGCACAATAATGGTATTATTAAGTGTTCCTAATTTTTCTAATGTATTCAATAAAATTCCAATCTGAGCATCTGTATAAGAAACCGCTGCATAATATGCATGAACCAATTCTTTTTGTTTTTCGATGGCTAAACCAAATTTATTAGCTTCGTTTTTATCAAATTTGGCAAATTCTTTAACACCCGAATAATTAGTCAATTCGCCTGGATATTGATAAGAAAAGATTTTACTATTAGCCGCATGTTCTTGAAATTCAGCTACCGGCATATCATCACGCTTGTACAAATCCCAATATTTTTTTGGGGAGACAAAAGGCAAATGTGGCTTACGAAATCCAACTGCCATGAAAAATGGTTTTTTTGCAGCATTTAACATTTCAATTTGTTTTACTGCAAGTTTAGCACTCACACCGTCATCATAGGCGTCATCTGGTAAATCAAGACATTCAAAAGCCGGTCCTCTTGCACCTTCTTCATCATCTGCTTCTTTTTTACTTTTCTTTTCGCCTTTCTTTTCGCCTTTCTTTTTGCCTTTTCCATTTTCAACAGTACTTACAACTTCTTCTTTTGTATTTAATGCTTTTAATTCCGGAGATTGATAATGTTTTTGAACAGGGAAACCATTAGAATAATCTGATTCTTTAGCAACTAAAAAAGGAATTGACCAAGACTGTGGATCAAACTTTTTGTCCACACAACTCGGATGAAATATTTTACCAATTCCAGAAGTTGTGTAACCTTGGCTAATAAAATATTCAGGAAGCGTTAGAATATCAGGATTGATGTCCCTCATTTTAGTATGTAAATCACGTATTTTGGTTACATCAGGTCGCATTCCTGTCAAAAGACTTGCTCGTGTTGGACCGCAAACAGCTTGTTGGCAATAATTATTCAAAAAAACCGTACCCATTTTTGCCAATCGATCAATATTTGGCGTTTTAATAATTTTATCTCCATAGCAACCCAACACTGTTTTCAAATCATCAACTGCTATAAAAAGAACATTAGGTTTTGATTTTTCTTGGGCAATTATAGGGGCAATTGATAAAATTGCTAAGAGTGCTGCTGCGATTAACTTTTTCATTATAATTAAATTTATTATTTGTTGTTGTTGTTAGTTTTCTTCAGACAATAACTATTTTATAAGGTTTAAAAGATTTGAACTTTATTAATTTTTAAAAACCCATAAAATTGGATATCGAACAGGCATATTTCTAATTATTTCTGGCGTTGTAACATTTGCTTTGAGCGATTCCCATAAATCAATATACTTTTTATTTTTGAAGGCTATTCCACCAAAAAGTAAGCTCGATTGCCTCACTGGCCATTCCTCCCAATACATTACATCGTGT
>CANKQY010000133.1 GCA_947485745.1 Bacteroidota bacterium | reverse complement strand
TGGTATTGATTAATCGCTTCCACTAACGGTAGCAGATGTAGTAGCACCAAGCTTTCTAGCTACTTTCATTACTTTTACAATTTCACCCCATTGAGCCACAGAATCTGCATTGATAACCACGGCTGGTTTAATGCTATCGCCTTCGATGATGTATTTTTTTAACGAAGATTCCAATGAATCGGGATTGATTTTTTTAGACCCAATGAAAAAGTTCTTGTCTTTATCTACACTTACCACCACACTTTGTTTTTGCTTGGTATCGCTTTTAGATTTGGGAACGCTCATTTTAATTACATTGGGATTAGCCAAAGTAGAAATCATTAAAAAGAACATCAATAGAATAAATAGAATATCATTTAATGGCCCGGTATCTACCTCCGAATGTTCGTCCCTTAATTTTGTTTTTCTTAAGCTCATAGGTTTATTATTGGAAACGAATTATTGTTTGGTTGGTTCTTGAAGAATGTCGATGAATTCGCTGCTTGCAGCTTCCATTCTATTTGCCATTCTATTGATTTGTGTATCTAAAAAATTATACCCCAAAAACGCAAGCATCCCTATAATTAAACCTGTTGCAGAAGTAATTAATTTGATGTACATCGCATCTGCAATTTGGCTAATTGATGGATTGCTAATGGTTGCAAATTCTTTAAGTAAAATAACCAATCCTATAATGGTTCCCACGAAACCAAACAATGGTGCAATACGCGCAATAACGGAAATGATGCTTAGGTTTTTTTCCATTTTATACAGCTCTAGTTTCCCTACATTATCCATACTTTTTTCAATGGCATCAATAGGTTTTCCAATTCTTTGTAATCCTTTATCAATCATTTTTGCAATTGGATGTGGTGCACTTTTTGCAACAGACCTCGCCCCGGAAATATTGCCATTTACAATGTGATCTCTTATTTGGTTCATGAAATTATCATCAACCAAACTGGCTTTTTTGATTACCAAAAATCTTTCTGTAAAAAAATACACCATCAAGGCAAATAAAATACCAAGTGGAATCATAATTGGACCACCTTTAGTAAGCATGCCCAAAACACTTTCTACTTTTTCGCCACTGGCTTGTGCGACTGCGGTACTATCAACTTGCAATAAAAAACTAAACATATTGGATAATTAAAACTGAATAAAAAAATACGCTATGCAATTAAATAAAACAATTGCAATTGGGCAAAAGAATTAATGTTAATATTCCTTCAAAATTATTTTTGATCCATTTGTTGCATGGCCATAATTTGACGCATAGTTTTTTCCATGCCCTCACTACTCCCATCTAAAAAGATCACATTCCCTTTTCCATATTCAGCAAAATTCTTGATGGCTTCTGTCCACATACTGAAAAGAATTACATTGGTATCTAAATTGGCTTGTTTCATTTGTTCTGCAGCTTGACCCATACCTTTTGCTACTTCTTCTCTAAATAATGCAACCCCTTGTCCACGAAGTTGTGCCGCTTCTCTTTCGGCTTGAGCAGCTATTTTAATCGCATTTCCTTCGGCTTCAGCGGCTTTGGTTTTTGTAATTAATAAAGCCTGTCCTTCATTTTCGGCAGCAGCTTTTAAGTTGTTGCTGGCTACCACTTTGCTCATGCTTTCTATGATGGCTTGATCAAAAGTAATGTCGTTGATTTGCAAATCTTTTAGGTGATAACCCCAATCTTCAAGCGACGCATCTACATGTTCTTTTACGAACTCAACAATATCTCTACGCAACAATAAAATTTCGGATTGCTTTCTTGTAGCAACAAATGCCCTGATGTTTCCTTCAATTGTTCTAACCAAAGCCTGCATCAAATCTTTATCGCTGATAAATTTAAAAGCTACATTTTGAATGGTATCTTCATTTTCATTTTGTACAGAATAAAGCAACATGGATTTGAAATACACATTTGCCTGATCCACTGTAACAGCCTGAAATTCTAATTCTACAGAACGATTTTGAATGCTAATGCGTTTGTATACTTGATCTATAATTGGTATTTTAAATCGCAGGCCAGGACGTTGAATGCCTACATATTTTCCAAATCGGGTTATTACCGCAATCGTTCCTTGATTGACAGTAAATAATCCACTAAAGACAAAAATTCCAATCGGAATCAGCCACCAGAATTGTGTGAAGATGCTCATATTTTAAAGGTTTAAGAGGTTCAAAAAGTTCAATTTGTTCAAAAGGTTTATTTATAGTTTGTTAGCCCCAACCCTTTCCCAGAAAGGTGAAGGGAGCTTATTCTCGTTCCGTATCAAGCATCAAGTATCATTAATAAAAGATTTATTTTAAGTAAAAGAGTAAAACATCAAAAAGAAGACGCCTCCACCCTTAACCCATTAAACCAACGAAGTGATTTAAACCGTTAAACCATTACTTACTCTCCTCCCAAATCTCGCACAGATGTACAATTGTTTCTGATGCTTTCAACATGTCGTTCACCCCAATCCACTCTAATTTACTATGAATATTTTGCATTCCAGTAAAAATATTTGGACAAGGTAAACCCATATAACTTAATCTGCTTCCATCTGTACCTCCTCTTATGCTTTCTTTTTTTACAACAAGTCCGGATTTTTCGATGGCTTTTGCTGCGTTTATGGCTACTTCAGGATGATGATCCAATATTTCTTTCATATTACGGTACTGCTCCGTTTGAATATAATCCATGGTTGCACCGGGGAATTTAGCAACTACATCTTCCGCAATTGATTTCAACCTTTGATGATGCGACGCCAATCCACTCAACGTAAAATCTCTTACAATAACACCTATGGTTGTTTTTTCAGAAATGCCGTTAAGTGAAACGGGATGTATAAATCCTTGTTTACCTTCTGTGGTTTCAGGACTCCATTCATCTTTTGGTAAAGTATCTAAAATTGCTCCCGCAACCTTCATGGTATTTACCAAAATATTTTTTGCATACCCAGGATGCGCAATTACACCATGAATAACAATAGAAGCACCATCAGCACTAAAAGTTTCATCTTCCAAACTACCCGCTTCTCCCCCATCTAACGTGTATCCATAAGTGGCACCAAGTTTTTTCATATCTATTTTTGCAGTACCCTGACCAACCTCTTCATCTGGTGTAAATAAAATTTTTATATTTCCGTGTTTAATTGTTGGATTCAACATTAAATATTGAGCAGCTTGCATTATAACCGCTAGACCACTTTTATCATCAGCACCCAACAAGGTTAAGCCACTTGCGGTGATTACATCGTGGCCAATATGATTTTTTAAATATGGTGAATCTGTAATGCTCAAAACCTGAGTTGAATCATCTGGAAGAACGATATCTTTTCCATCATAATTTTGATGTACAATAGGCTTCACGTTTGTTCCACTGCAATCAGGCGCTGTATCTACGTGTGA
>CANKQY010000132.1 GCA_947485745.1 Bacteroidota bacterium | reverse complement strand
GGCAATCATACTTTGGGCTAGGTCTTCAATAAACTGCCTAGGAATCTCCATTTCAGCCTTAATTACCGCAAATGCATCCTCGTAATTTACCAAGTTTTCAAGCTTGCTTAGGTCAATATTGTCCTCATATTCGGCATCTATCCAAACATTTACCTTGAAAATAGCGCCATTTATTTTTTCTTCGTCATATAATCCGTGATATGCAAAAAAATCTAGGTTTTCTAAAGCAATTTGTAACTTCATTTGTTTGATTTTTAACTACCGCTAAAATAACTAAATTCGCAGTAGATTTTAAACCAATATTACACCATATGAATAAGGCAGAAGATTTTCATAAAGCAAGCAAGCAAGATCTATATCAATACCATGATTATTATTTAATGGATGAATTGCTTACTGAAGAGCACAAATTGATTCGTTCGACTGTGAGAGATTTTGTTAAAAAAGAAATTTCTCCAATAATTGAAGATGCTGCTCAGCAAGCTGCTTTTCCAGATTATTTAATTAAAGGAATGGCCGAGGTTGGTTCATTTGGTCCGCAATTGCCTGCAGAATATGGTTGTGGCGGATTAGATTATATCAGTTATGGAATTATCATGCAAGAATTAGAGCGTTGCGATTCTGGAATACGTTCTACCGCCTCAGTGCAAGGAAGCTTGGTTATGTACCCTATTTATAAGTTTGGTTCAGAAGAACAAAAAAGAAAATATTTACCCAAATTAGCAGCTGGTGAATGGATGGGATGTTTTGGCCTAACCGAACCAGATCACGGGAGTAATCCCGCTGGTATGACCACTAATTTTAAAGATGCTGGTGATGGTGAAAATGTGGTATTAAATGGCGCAAAAATGTGGATCAGTAATTCTCCATTTGCAGATGTAGCAGTTGTATGGGCAAAGAATGAGGCTGGCGTTATCAAAGGAATTATAGTTGAACGTGGCATGGCTGGTTTTACAACGCCCGAAACACATAACAAATGGAGCTTAAGAGCTAGTGCAACCGGAGAATTAGTATTCAACGATGTATTGGTTCCTAAAGAAAATATTTTACCAGGCGTAGAAGGTTTAAAAGGTCCTTTGACTTGTTTAAATTCTGCCAGATATGGTATCAGTTGGGGAGCAATTGGTGCTGCCTTGGATTGTTATGATACAGCTTTGCGTTATTCAAAAGAACGCATGCAATTTGGTAGGCCAATTGCTGGTTTTCAGTTGCAACAAAAAAAGTTAGCAGAAATGATTACCGAAATTACCAAAGCGCAATTGTTAACTTGGCGCTTAGGTGTTTTAATGAACGAAGGTAGAGCCACTCCTGCACAAATTAGTATGGCCAAACGTAACAATGTAGATATGGCTTGCACCATTGCTAGAAATGCTCGTCAGATGTTAGGTGGAATGGGTATTACGGGTGAATATTCTGTAATGCGCCACATGATGAATTTAGAAAGTGTAGTAACTTATGAAGGAACACATGATATCCATTTGTTGATAACAGGAATGGATGTTACAGGAGAGAATGCCTTCACCTAGTAGCTTTTCTAAAGCGAAAAAATGAATCGTTTTTATATCGTAGTTATTATAATCATTGCAGCTGCAGGGTTAATGTTACCTGCTTTTTATAATGGCTATCCATTGGTCTATTCAGATACTGGAACATATATAGCGAGTGGTTTTGAAGGAAAAGTACCTAATAGTAGGCCAATAACTTATGGTTTGTTTGTCAGGCATAGTAGCCTAGCTGCCAGCCTTTGGCTAAGTATTTTTACGCAATGCCTTATGGTAAGCGGACTATTATATTATTTTTCGCATAGGGTTATAAAAAACAGAAATGTCCTTCATTGGTATTTTTTAGGAATCATTTTATTGTTGCTTTCATTGAGCAGTTTGCCTTGGTTTAGCTCTATGTTAATGGCCGATTTTTTCACCCCAATTTCTTACCTACTCTTATTTATTTTGCTCTTTGATACGCCTAAAAACAAGTTAGTTTTGGGTGGCCTTGCATTGGTTTATTTATATACAACTTCAACGCACCTTACTCACGCTCCTGCTCACTTGTTTTTGGCATTTGGCATGGCTTTTATAAAGTTATTTAAAGGGAATATTTTTTCTGTTTTAACTTGGAGGAAATTGGCTTATGGTTTGGTTTTAATTTTGATGAATTTTATTTTTTTACCCATTATTCATTTTTGCTATCATGGTGGATTTAAAAGCTCTCAATCTGGCCATATTTTTATAACAGCAAGGATGATTGAAAGTGGGGCCATGAAAGCTGTTTTGGATGATAATTGTGCCACAAAAAACAATCTCTTTTGTGCTTATAAAGATAGCTTGCCCAATAATGGTTCTGAATTTCTTTGGTTGCCAGAAAGTATTTTGTATAAATTAGGTGGTTGGGAAAGTAATGAGCAAGAATTTAAAGCACTCAATAAAACAATCTTCCAAACCCCTAAATATTTGAAAATTTATTTGAGCCACTTTTTTCGGGTTTTAAAGTTTCACCTATTAGAACATAATGTAGGTGAAGAGTTAATTGTTTTAGGTGCTAATTCTCCGCCTGGCTGGGAAATTGATGCCCATTTTAAATCAGAATTGCCACAACTCATTGCCTCCAAACAAGCAAACGGTTTTTGGTATAATAAATTAAACGGTTTGAACCAATTAATAGAAATAGTTTTAATTTTATCCATACTTATTAGTTGCTATTTGCTGTTTTTTACCCACGCTTCTGCTTATCTAAAGATTTTTTCAATCTGCTTCTTTTTTGTTTATTTGGGTAACATGCTGGCAGTTTGTATAGCCTCATCCGGAAGCAGGTATAATGCAAGATTAGATTGGTTATTAGTATTTATAGCTATCCTCTTGCTTATTGAAAATAGGACTATTGCAGCTCGGGGAACGTTAAATTAATCTATTAATATTCTGTTATTTTTTCATTTCAATGTCTTTCATTGTTTATTTATGCAAAGTCATTTCTTTATTTACATCTGTTTACTAAATTGCGCTGTAATTTAAACTTATATGTACGTAATAAAATTTGGAACCGACGGTTGGAGGGGAATCATTGCTGATGAATTTACTGTTGAAAATGTAAGAAGAGTTGCGCAAGGAACTGCAGATTATGTAAAGAAGAATTTTGCAAACAATATGAGTATTGTACTAGGTCATGATTGCCGTTTTGCAGGTGAGTTGTTTGCAGAAAATACTGCCAGAGTGATGAATGCCAATGGCATAAAAGTAATCATGGCGAAAGGTTTTGTTTCAACACCTATGGTAAGTTTAGGTGCGGTTAAACATGGCGCCGCTTTAGGCGTTATCATTACTGCATCTCATAATCCTGCCTCGTATAATGGGTTCAAATTAAAAGCGCATTATGGCGGTCCAAGCAGTCCTGC
>CANKQY010000131.1 GCA_947485745.1 Bacteroidota bacterium | reverse complement strand
AAGGTATTATTCAAAAGATTATAAGTTCCACCCAACTCTCCAATAAAAGCAAATAGGCCGCAATTGGCTACCAAATTATTTTCTGCATATAGCTTAGCGGAATAATTTAGCAAACCACAAGCACTCATGTTGAGTATCATTGATTCTTTAATTACAAGTCCGAATGTGCCCGTACTTGGCATAGAATCTACTTCTATTCCTATGTAAGCATTTTTAATGATGGCGCCGGTTATACTATTACCGCTCGAACCGGGCAAAATTCTAATGCCTATCCATTGCCCTGGCATTTGTTTGTAATCATCGTCTAACCTACTACCTTGAAAAACGGCTGGTTTTTCTATAGTACCATTAACAATGATTGTTCCTGCTACCAAAATACAGGATTTGTTGTAATTATGAATTTGGGTTCCTGCCTCAATAGTTAGGGTACAGCCTTTAGGTATTAATATTGAATCATAAATTACATAAGGTTTATCACTGGTCCATAACAGATTTCCTGCACTGCAATCAAGCACCTCATTTTGAAAGTAATTGGCATCTTGAGCCCAGGCTACAATATCTACATCCTGTTTATTGCCATTAGTTTCAAACAATATTTGATCGGTAACAATAAAGGGCGTATTGCTCCCAACAGGTTCTATATAAGCCTGCACAAAAATATAAATACTGTCTTCTCCTCTAATTTCAACTTCCTTGAAGTTAGTGCCAGGCTTTCCATCAACATTTAACTTAAAGAGACCATAAAAATTTCCAGCTAAACTGATATTGGTTTTTACTGCGTTTTTGTTGGGGTTGCTTACTCTCACTTGCAAGGTAACGCTTCTTGGAGAGTTAGGGTTTGAACCTAATTTCGAGAAAATAGTATCGAAAAATACCGTGTCGGTCGAAAAATTTAAACGCACACCTGCTTGAGTGAAAACATCGTTTTTTCTGCAGCTCTGCATTGCGAGAGCTGTTAGCGCCACCAGTATGAGAAATTGAAATTTACTTTTCACTTTTGCAAATGTAATAAAATTTGGGTTTCATTGTGCATTGGGCTTAACGCACAATCCATGTTAAGATTGTCTAATTTCTTTTTGGAAGAAACCTGCAATGAAAATATAACATGCACTTAAATCAAATAATGAATTATTTCTGAAGATAAAATGTTGAAGTGGAAAGGGTTTATTTGGTGGACAAAGTAATTGTTTAGACCTTTCATAGGTTGTCCTATGAATTGCCTATACCTTTGCCAACATTGATTTTATATTAATTTAAAGAACTATTCTTTTCAAGAATAAAATCAGCTAATATTTATCATACTTCTTATGTTAGTTTTTCTTCCATTTCTCATCTTTACCTTTTATATAAGGAATCTTAGCTACTTCTAATTGCGCTTCTATGGCTTTGATTTGAATAATACTTGAGTTAAATTTTACCCTAAATTGCGCATATTCTTCTTGTGCCCATTTCAGGTAATCTCTCTGTGTTTGTGTAACTGCAGAGTTTGTTTCAAATAAATTATAATAAACTAAGTTAGCTCTATTGAGAAAGGTAGGTGGCGTTTCAAATTCCTTTGAAGATTTAAGGCCATCGCCATAAAGCATGATACTGCAACTATCCATATTTAACTTGGCATTTTGAATTTCTTTTATAAGAGATATATTAACGTTTGGAAAAGCAGTAACTGCAAATTTCAATAGCTCCAACTTTTCTTGGTTCTCTCCAATTATTTGGGCAGCACCAGCAATACTTCTTTTTAATTCAGAAACCTCTTTTTTAAAGGATATTAATTCATCATTAGCATCATGCTTATTGCCATTACCTTCTAAGTCTTCAATTTCAAAATTGGTAGCCGGAATCAAGGTTTCTATATTGTTGGTTTGAATCAATAAAACTTCAATCGTATATTTTCCAGAAACAACCATGAGTCCGTCATCGGCACTTTCATACCTTCCATGTTTTGGCTTATTAGGATTTACCGGTGAACTCGACTCCATTCTTAGGTTCCAAACTACATTGCTCACGCCGCTTGTGGGTGCCGATTTAAACCTTTTCACTTCCACACCTTCTTTGGTTTTTATGATCCAAATCAACTGCGCTGCTTCTTCATTCTTTTCTTTTCTTAACTCATCCCAACTCGGATAAAATACGTCTTTCTTATCTTTTTCATCCTTGAGTTCATTTTCTGTTCTGATACTTTTTAAGGTCTTAAATTCATCTTTTAAATGAATGGTAAAAATGGCGCCAAATTTAGGGTTTTGGGCTGTCCAAAAGTTGTGGCCTTGAGAGCCAGTTCCAGCTAAGCCATTCGAACTTGCAGGGTTATATAGTTTGGCATTTTTAATTGGAAAGAGGTAGGCTTTCTTCGACAAATTTTCAGGTTGTAAATTACGCAATGCCGAATAATTATCTATTACATAAAATCCTCTTCCAAACGTTGCTGCCACCAAATCAGATTCGCGTTTTTGAATATCTAAATCATAAACTGCAATGGTAGGTAAGCCATTTAATTTAGTCCAATTTACACCGTTATCAGTGGTGTAATAAGCTCCAAATTCTGTGCCCACAAACAATAAGTTTTCATTGATATGATCCTGCTTAATGCAATAAACTGAACCACGAATAGGCAAGTTTCCTGCAATCGAATTCCATGTTTTTCCTTTGTCGCTGCTCTTTAATAAGTAAGGTTTAAAATCACCAGCTCTTTGATTCACAAATGTTGCAAATACTACATTTTCCTGGTGTAAAGAGGCTGTAAGCATATTTACGCGCGTATTTGCAGGCACGCCAGTAAAGCGCTGGTATTTACTCCAACTGCTACCTCCATTATCAGTAACTTGGATCAAACCGTCATCTGTACCTACATAAATTAGTCCTTCCTTTTTTGGCGATTCATCCAACGCAATTACATTTCCATAAATAGTGGTTGATTGGTTTTTCATTACGGCATCTATTGACCAAACCTGACCCATTACCTTCAATTTATTTCTATCTATTTGTTGGGTTAAATCGGGTGAAATAGTTTGCCAATCATTGCCTTGGTTATCCGACTTGAATAATTTATTTGCCCCAAAATAAAGTCGGTTATTGTTGTGTGGCGAAATCAACATGGGAGCATCCCAATTCCACCTGTAAGCTGCTTCACCTTTGCCAGGCTGAGGCTGAATATAATTTTTCTCTCCATTTAATTTATTGTACCTCACCAATCCACCATACTGCGATTGAGAGTAGGCAATGTTTGCATTTGTTGGGTCAATGGCAGATTCAAATCCATCGCCACCCCAGGTAATAAACCAATCCGAATTGGCTATGCCATCTACATTTTTTGTAGCTGATGGTCCGCCCATTGAATTGTTGTCTTGGGTACCTCCATAAATATTGTAAAATGGCAGAGCATTGTCAGTAGCTACTTTGTAAAATTGTGTTATGGGTAAATTATCATAATAACGCCAAGATTGCGCCGCAGTATAGGTTTCATAGAGTCCACCATCGCAGCCTACCAACCAATGTTT
>CANKQY010000130.1 GCA_947485745.1 Bacteroidota bacterium | reverse complement strand
TAAATGGTCCTTTCCAAGACCTCATCAACTTTATGGACCGAGTGCCCATTAGTGTGCTGCAAATAAAAATTCTTATCAAAGTAGGTGCATTTAAATTTTGCGGTGCAGGAAAGAAACAGTTGATGTGGCAAGCATATTCCCTTCAACCCGTTCAACCCGTTCGACCCGTTCGACAAGCTCAGGGTGACGGGGTGCAGGGTGACGTGCCCGTTCGACCCATTCGGCAGGCTCAGGGTGACGTGGCTCAGGGTGACGTACGAGGGAGGCGCTTTGAACACGATGATACAAGTAGCAGGGCTATTGCATTGAATAGAGATGTTTCACTGAGCCTGCCGAAGGGTATTCAAAACCTAGTGCAAGAAACCATGCTAGCATTACTCCCAGCTAAATCACACAAAGAATTCACCTTGCCCGCTTTGGTTCACAACGAAATTGAAGATGCTTACGATGAAATTGAATTGTTAGGATTTCCTGTGAGTATGAGCGATTTTGATTTACTGCAAACCAAGTACAGGGGAGATGTGTTAGCCAATGATCTCAGTAAATATTTGGATCAAACCATTAGAATAGTTGGCAATTATGTAACCACTAAATCTGTAAAAACCATACGCGGCGATTACATGGCCTTTGGCACTTTTTACGATGAGGAAGGCAACTTTTTTGATACTACTCATTTTGCACAAAGTCTACAAAAATTTCCTTTCGCTGGTAGAGGTGTTTATCTATTAGAAGGAAAAGTAGCGCAGGAGTTTAATTTCTACTCTTTAGAAGTGCTTAAAATGGCCAAACTAGCTACTCAGCCTGATCCTAGGTATTGATTTGAGCTAAAGCGATTTCTTTACAATCAATAATTATGATAATCGGTGCGTATTTGTAATATTTTTTTCTGTTATTGCCTATCAAAACAAATTATAAATGAAAAAAATAGCCATTTTAAGTTTAGCTTCTTTGATGTTTTTAGGTTCTTGTGCCAGCTCTAAAAGTAAGAAAAAACCTGCTGCAGGTGCCACTCCAGCCACAAAAACTGCAACCATAGCAGAGAAAACTAAGTCTTCTAAGAAGTTAGCCGGTTTATTTCCATTATATCAAGACAGTGCAACAGGCAACGTATTGATGTTACTTAAAAAGGATCAGCTCGAAAAAGAATACATTTATTTCTCCTATACTGTTGATGGCGTTGTGGCTGCTGGTCATTTTAGAGGTAGTTTTAGAGACAATAAACTCTTTACAATTAAACGTTATTACGATAGAATAGAATTTACCGTATTGAACACTAGCTATTATTTTGACCCAACAAATCCTGTTAGCAAAGCTGCCAAAGCCAATATTAGCAATGCCATTTTAAGTAGCCAGAAAATTGTTGCTGAAGATGTAAAAAAAGGCGAAATTCTAATTGATGCAAGCGCCTTATTTTTGAGCGAAAACCTGGAACAAATAAAGCCTTCAGCCATGCCGGGCTCTATGGGATTTCAATTAGGTTCACTCAGTAAGGATAAAACCAAATTTGTAAGCTTGCGCAATTATGAGAAAAACACCGATGTAATTGTAGAGTATGTTTATGATAATCCAGCTCCAGTGTTTGGCGGTGGTAAAGAAATAACGGATGAACGTGCGGTAAGTATTATTGTTCAACATACCTTAATCGAAGCGCCAAAAAACAATTTCAAACCTAGATTTGACGACCCTCGTATTGGTTATTTTTCTGAGCAAGTAGAAGACATGACCACTACAAAAGCTGTAGCCTACAGAGATTTAATTCACCGTTGGAACCTTGAAAAGAAAGACAGCAACGCTGCCATTTCTGAGCCTATTGAACCAATTGTTTGGTGGATTGAAAATACCACTCCACTAGAGTTTAGAGCAACTATTAAAGAAGCAGGAGAGAAGTGGAATTTGGCTTTTGAAAAGGCTGGCTTTAAGAATGCAGTAGTTATAAAACAGCAACCTGATACCGCTGATTGGGATGCTGGAGATATTAGGTATAATGTTTTGCGCTGGACTAGCTCTCCTCAACCTCCATTTGGTGGCTATGGTCCGAGTTTTGTTGACCCTAGAACGGGTGAAATATTAGGGGCAGATATCATGTTCGAATACATTTTTGTAACCAACAGATTGCGCCAAGAGAAATTATTTGTAGGCGATCAACAATCAAATATTGGGTTCAAACCGAATTTCCATAATTTTTGTGATGCCAATGATAACCTACATCAAACAGCTTTATTTGGCTCAGAGGTATTGGATGTACAAGGCATAGGTGAAATTGAGAAACGCGATTATATGAAGCAATCTCTCTACTATTTAGTATTACATGAGATGGGGCATACCATGGGTTTGAACCACAACATGAAAGCGAGTCAAATGTTAAAGCCCAACCAAATTCACAATAAAACTATTACCAGAGAAATAGGATTGATAGGATCTGTGATGGATTATCCTGCTGCTAATGTATCTTTAGATAAAAGTAAACAAGGAGATTATTTTACAACGCGTCCTGGTCCTTACGACCTTTGGGCTATTGAGTTTGGTTACGCTTCTTCATTAAAGGATGAGAGCCAAGAATCTGCCCGCATGCTTAGTTTACTTTCCAAAGCAAATGATTCTTTATTAATATTTGGCAATGATGCAGATGACATGCGTGGTGTAGGAAGCGGTATTGACCCCAGAGTAAATGTGAACGACCTAAGTGGCGATGCATTATCATACAGCGTTGAAAGAATTCAATTAAGCCAGCAACTATTTGGTAAATTAAAACAAAAATACAGTACACCAAACCAAAGCTATCAAGAATTAAAACAAGCTTATGGTGTGGTGCAAAACGAATATTTCCAAGCCACCAATGTTGTGGTAAAATACATTGGCGGTATATATGTAAATAGAGCTTTTGTTGGTCAGCCTGGCGAAGGAAAAGCCTATATTCCTGTATCCTTATCTGATCAAAAGAAGGCTATGAGTACTTTGTCGCAATATGCCTTCGCAGCTAATTCATATGGCGTTCAAACAGATTTATACCCATATTTACAAAGTCAAAGAAGAGGTTTCAATTTCTCTGGAACCAATGAAGACCCAAAGATAAATGATAGGGTGCTAGGATATCAAAAAACCTTATTGGCTCACCTAACCAATGCAACCGTATTAAAACGTTTAAGCGACTCTAGGATGTATGGCAATAGCTATTCTGTGGTGATGATGATGACAGATTTAACCAATGCTATTTTTAAAGGCGATAATGGTGCAGTTCCTACTTTTAGGTACAACTTACAAGCTGCCTATGTTGATAGGTTATTAGCGATTGTAAACAGTAATTTTTATGATGGTATTTCCCAGGCTGCGGCATTATCACAACTTAAAGCCATTGAAAAGATGGCAGCAGGAGCAAACGACGAAGCCAAAGCTCACTCATTATTGCTGAACCAAAAAATTAAGCAGGGATTGGAGAAGTAAAATTCTTTATTCCTTGATTATTTTATAACTTGTTCTTTCTCCCTCAGCATTATACAGTAGCATAAAATAAATGCCAGACTGAATTGAACTTAAATTGATTTGTTCGATTGAGT
>CANKQY010000129.1 GCA_947485745.1 Bacteroidota bacterium | reverse complement strand
TGCTTTTTTTCCAAACTGAAAACATTTTTGGAATCAAATAGGCAGAAATAGTAGAAATAACACCCAACCTAATCTCCTCTTTGTACTCACCTTTAAAGCGACTTTTTAATACTTTTAAGCGTTCATTTTCCGTTAATATTTCACGAATAACTCCTACAACCTCCACCCCAAAAGCAGTTAAATTAATCGGATTAACACTCCTATCAAATATAACGGAGCCTAATAATTCTTCCGCTTTCTTTATTTGCATAGATAAAGTGGGTTGAGTTACGAAACAGCGTTCACTAGCACGTTGAAAGTGTAACTCTTCACTTAAAATAAGAATATATTGCATTTGCTGAATTGATATCATATAGATTAAATTTATGTAAATATAAATATAATTGATAAAATCTAACAAGATATAATATTAAATTTGTAAAACAGTATACACTTTAAAAAATAAACATGAGCAATTCAAACGAAAGCAAATGTCCTTTTCCGCACGGACAAATGAAACAAACTGCAGGCACTGGAACTTCAAACAAAGATTGGTGGCCCAATAAATTAAATTTGGGAATCCTTCGCCAACATTCTGCCTTGTCAGACCCAATGGACAAAGGATTTAATTATGCCGAAGCGTTTAAGGAATTGGATTTGCTAGCAGTTAAAAAAGACATCTTTGAATTAATGACCACTTCGCAAGATTGGTGGCCTGCCGATTATGGACATTATGGCCCGTTGTTTATTCGTATGGCATGGCATAGTGCTGGCACATATCGTATTTCAGATGGTCGTGGTGGGGCAGGAACAGGTAATCAACGTTTTGCACCTATTAATAGTTGGCCTGATAACGGAAATTTAGACAAAGCCCGTTTTTTACTTTGGCCTGTTAAACAAAAATATGGCAATAAAATTTCTTGGGCAGATTTAATGATTTTAGCTGGAAACTGTGCATTAGAATCTATGGGTTTCAAAACTTTTGGATTTGCTGGCGGTCGTGAAGATATTTGGGAACCCGAACAAGACATTAACTGGGGTAATGAAACCGAATGGTTGGGGGATACGCGATACACAGGAGAGCGTGACCTTAGCGACCCTCTGGCTGCAGTTCAAATGGGATTGATTTATGTGAATCCGCAAGGGCCTAATGGAAATCCTGACCCATTAGCCTCAGCTATAGATATTAAAGAAACTTTTGCCCGCATGGCTATGAATGATGAAGAAACAGTGGCGTTGGTAGCAGGTGGTCATACTTTTGGTAAAGCACATGGTGCCGCAAGTGATAGCCATGTAGGTGTAGAACCCGAAGGAGCAATTATTGAAGCACAGGGTATGGGTTGGCAAAATAGTTTTGGTAAGGGGCATGGTGCCGATACCATTACCAGCGGCATAGAAGGTGCCTGGAAACCAAATCCTACCACTTGGGATAATGGTTATTTTGATACCCTGTTTAAATACGATTGGAAATTAACTAAAAGTCCTTCCGGTGCACATCAATGGACACCTACCGACGAAACTGCTGCCACAGCTGTAGTAGATGCACATGATGCTAAAAAGTTTCATGCGCCTATGATGACTACTGCAGATATGGCTTTGAAGCTCTCCCCTATTTACGCACCTATCTCAAAACGTTTCCATGAAAATTTTGACCAGTTTGCCGATACTTTTGCACGAGCTTGGTTTAAACTAACGCATCGTGATATGGGACCAATTGCTCGTTATTTAGGCTCAGAAGTTCCTAAAGAAACATTGATTTGGCAAGATCCTGTTCCTGTTGCAAAAAATGAATTAAACGATAACGACATCACAACTTTAAAAAGTAAAATTTTATCAAGCGGACTTTCGGTTGCTCAATTAGTATCTACGGCTTGGGCTTCAGCTTCTACATTCCGTGGTTCAGATAAACGCGGCGGTGCCAACGGTGCTCGTGTTCGTTTGGAGCCTCAAATCAATTGGGAAGTTAACAATCCCACTCAATTAAAAACAGTATTAGCTAATTACGAAAAAATACAGAAGGAATTTGGTAAAAATGTTTCTATGGCAGATTTGATTGTATTGGGTGGATGTGCAGCAATTGAAAAAGCAGCTAAAAATACTGGTCTAACTGTTTCTGTTCCATTTACATCAGGCAGAGGGGATGCTACTTTGGAACAAACCGATGTTGCATCATTTGCGGTATTAGAACCAAAAGCTGATGGATTTAGAAATTATAAAAATGTAAAATGTGCTTCTGTTACTGAAGAAACATTAGTGGACAAGGCTCAATTGCTAACATTAACTGCACCAGAAATGACAGCTTTGGTTGGAGGTATGAGAGTATTAAATGCAAATTTTGATGGTTCTAAGTATGGTGTATTAACCAATACTCCAGAAACACTTAGCAATGATTTCTTTGTAAATTTATTAGATTTAAGCACTACATGGAAAGCAACTAACGATGCAGGTGAAATTTTTGTGGGCTCAAATCGTAAAACGGGAGAACCAAAATGGACAGCTACCCGTGCCGACCTTATCTTCGGTTCAAATTCTGAATTGCGTGCCATTGCAGAAATTTATTCTAGCAATGATTCTAAAGGGAAATTTGTAAATGATTTTGTTGCCGCTTGGAATAAAGTAATGAATTTGGGTAGATTTTAATGGGTTATTTTTCTAAAATAAATTTAGGAAGGCTAACACATTTTGCACGATGTTATAGGAGAATTACTTTCTAATTTTTCTGGAGCGATTGAAGTCCATAAGGAAATCAAAAATGGCGTTGCACAAAAAAATGCATTGAATCAATTTATGAAGCGCGTTACAGGCTCGATTAATTAAACGATTAGTAGAAGGTAGTTTGTTAAATACTAGCTACCTTCTTACTATTGTTATTTTTCAGCAGTGTTTATGTCTCATTAAAAAAATTGAAGATGTATCAAACTTCAATCTTCTACTATAAGCAAGCAATACGCAATGATTTTCTTCATAAAATGCTTGTATTGGGAAGTAAAAAGCACATCAATACTTTTTCAAAAATCCCTAGGTAAATTAATATTCCGTTTACATCTTAGATAAATAAACTAGCTAATATTGCCTAAAATTCCTTGGCATGAAAAGCATTTTATTCCTGTTCGCAATCAGCTGTTTTGCAAATTTATATTCTCAAACGAGTGTTTCACCTGTCGAATGCATTGCGCCATTCTACCATGGTGTTGCTTCAGGCGATCCATTAAGCGACCGTGTAATTATTTGGACACGCATCACACCACAAGATTTTGGACAAACCCTCGTGGGAAATTATCAAATGGCAACGGACGATCAATTCCAAAACATTGTGGCGACAGGAACCTATACCACAGATTCCACCGTAGATTTCACCGTAAAAATTGATGTTATGGGATTGCAGCCCAACACGTTTTATTACTATGAATTTGAACATAACGGAGCCTATAGTTTGGTTGGGAGAACAAAAACACTTCCCCTTGGAGATGTTCAAAACATGCGATTGGCCTGCGTTTCTTGCGCAAATTTAGAATCCGGTTATTTCAACGTCTATGATGCAATTGCAAATCGCAACGATGTCGATGCTATCTTAATGCTTGGAGATTACATCTATGAATATGAAACAGGTGGTTTTGGGCCCAATGGAAACATAGACCGAATATGGGACCCCGCAGTT
>CANKQY010000128.1 GCA_947485745.1 Bacteroidota bacterium | reverse complement strand
TTGTAGTAGGGTTGCATTTCTACGGGTACCGTTGGCAGGAGTTCGGTATCGTTGGTGTTTTTGCGCTTAAACTTTTCTAAGTATTGCGGATTGGGTTTAGGCATTTCTTTGCCTTGATTGGCCTCACGTTTCTGCTCTTCCTCTTGCTTCTTCTCTGCCTTTTCGTGTTCCAGCAAACGTGTGAGGATTTCTTGCTGGCGCATCAAGGTTTCCTGTGTAAGTCGTTTGTTTACCAAGTCCTTTTCTGTTTCTTCCATCATTTTCTGCAAATCACCCAACTCTTTGCCACCACCCATTTTCTCTTTCTCTAATGCATCCATTTGGCTCATCATTTTTTGCATTTGCTGCCTAATGGCCATTTGCTGAGCAGCCATGCGTGCATATTGCTCGCTGCTTGATTTGCCTTTTTCACCCGTTCCATTTTTATTCATGCCATCCTTCAACTGCTTGTTCATTTCCTCCTGCATCTTTTTGAGCTTACTCATAGAAGGCTTGCCTTCACCAGGCTTCTTTTGAGGCTTGCCTTTGCCTTTACTTTTTCCTTGCTTTTTCTGCTGCTGTTGTTGCTGCATTTGATTCAAAGCATCACTCAACATCACCCCAAGGTTGTTCATCCTGGTCATGGCATATTGCTGCTGCACCCTTATCTCTCCATTATTGCGGGTTGCATAATTGTTGCTGGCATTGTCTAAATGACTATTCATTTTTGTTACCTCGCGGTTCACAAAAGATTTTATTTGAGGCACACGTTTACTTAAAGCGAGCAAACTGTCTTCAATCATCTTGGCATTATCGCGAATGGTTTTTTGTTCCTGAGCCATTTTTACAAACTGCGGATTGTAGCCATTGATACTGCGCATTTGCTCCATGATGTTCTCTTGGTCTTTGCTCACTTGTATAAGGTTCTCTAAAATTTCACGAAGGGCTTTTTCATCTATCTCTGCTTCTTCCTCTTCCTCCTTTTCCATCTTATCCTTCATCTTCTCTTCCATCTTCTGCATTTCATCTGCAGCTTCTTTTTGCTCCTTGCTACCTTTTTTATTGTTGCCGTTTTTAATTTCTTCGCTGCTCTTATCCATCTTCTCCCCTATCTTTTTCTCCTCCTCTTTGGTATCGGCCATATCTTTGGGATTCTCCAATTCTTGGTTCTTTTTCTCTAAGTCTTTCAGGTCTTTTTGTAGATCTTTAAATTCTTTGTTGAGCTCATCCTGCTTTTGTTTGAGCGCTTCATTGCTTTTGGTTTTCTCCTCGGTTTCCTTGGCTAAATCTTGTTGCTTTTTGCTCAGTTCATTTAAATCTTTTAAGGCCTCTTCGCGTTTCTTATCAACCTCTAACTCCTTGTACATTTCTAGCATTCTATCCAATTCCTTCTCAACATCTTTGTTGTTGATTTCCATCTTATCAAGCTCCTTTTTAATCTGATCTTTGTTCTGCTGCTTCATCATATCCTCCAGCTGCTTCATCATTTTCTTCATCTCGTCTGTTAGCAGCTCCTCATACATTTTTTGCAGCTCCATTTGCTTTTCCATGATGCGTTTGTCTTCTTCTTTGAAAGACTGCTCCTTCATGTTTTTTTGTTTGAAATCTTTCTGCAACTCTTCCATCTTTTGCGCCAAATCCTTCTGACGTTGCGTTAAGTTTTCTAGTTTTTTCTTTTCTTCATAAGTTAGTGGTTGCTGCGATTTTAATTTGCGTTGCACTTCCTTTAAATCCTTTTGCAATTCCTTAGATTCCTTCAAAGCCTCCTCCATCTTGTCTTGCAGCGCCTTGCTATCCGCAGAAGTTTGTTCTTTTACCTGGCTCTTATCAGGTGCCTTAATGGCAAATGTTTTAGATTTAACAGATTTAGCACCATGCACCCCATCGTTGTCCCATAGCTCAAAATAATATTCAATCTCATCGCCACTTTGAAAATTGATTTCATACAAATTAAATACATGCAATATTTTTACAGTTTTATCTGCATTGAAAAAAATGGGTTGAACCTGTATTCCTTTTTCAGTTTTTAGCTTCTCAGAAGATTTTAGAAAACGGTAATTAAAGTTAAGTTTGGTTAAACCATAATCGTCGCTACCCTCACCACCAAAATAAATCATCTTGTTGGTAATGGTATCAAATTGTTCTTCAATACTCAATGCAGGAAATGCATCAGGCACTACCTCAATTTGAAAATACAATGAATCGCCTTTAGGCACTTGGTTATTGCTTAATTTTACAGAATAGGCATCAGATAAAAAGAACTTTCTATTGAATTGATAATGCACCTGATCACTACTCGAAGCTTTTACTTTGAGTTGATTAAAATGCAAAGAAATTTCATCTGTTTGCTTACTGGTAAACTGCCATTTTATATTGGTTCCAGCCGGAATGCTAATATCTCCAGGGTTAGATAATACTTCATCTTTTTTGTTGAGGTAATTGGGATAATCTAAACTCACCGAGTAATTCAGCAAAACAGGTTTTGATAATACCTCCAACAAGCGCTGTTCATCTTCAAAACCCAAAGCTTCTAAAAAGAAAGGCGTTGTTTGTTGCAAGTTTCTAAATACAAAAGTAAAATGAGTGGCATCTGTTTTCTCTAACCTCAAAACTTGATTTTGGTAGTGCACAAAAACCTCATTGGGCAATTCTTCACCAGCCAATTTTACCTGCAATTCATAATCTTGGTATTGCTCTGCTTTTAATGATTTATTTTCAATTTCAAAGGCAAAAGGAGCAGGTATTTTAAATGCCTTATCATAATAAATAATGCGCTCAGCTCCATCACTCAAAAGCCTTGGGGCTATTGCTAAAATAAGCAATAATAAAACCAACGGAATGATGGCAAAGCGTAGGTACTTATAATTTGTTTTATAATCTACCGCTTTATTAAATTGAACAGGTACTAACTCTGCTGTTTTTTGCGCTATGGCTGCTAATAATAAACTTTGTGTTTCATCGGTTTGATCCAACAGTTGCAGGGTATTTAACAACTTATCTGAAATGGATGAAAAGTGTTTTCCAATAATTTGCGCAGCTTGCCTGTGTGTAATTTGTTTTCCTAATCTAAGTAATTGTGCAATCGGAAATAATATAAACCTAAAAAGTAAGGCCAATGAAATAAGTAGCAATAAATAAAATAAGATGGCCCTAACATTGGAAGTATACCTGCCATAAAATTCCAATAGGGCAATCAACAAAAAAGAAAGCACAAATAAACCCACAAAGAAAATGCTACCTTTCAATAGCAAATTTTTGTAGTACTTTCTGATGAAAGCATCTAACTTTTGAAGTAGAATATGGGTATGAGACATCCTTGTTATAAAACTTACTTAAAATTAAAATACAAATCGTTGAGCGAACTATTAAACGAAGGTATTAGGTTGATATTATAGCTACGTTTCAAGGCAAAAATAAAATCGGTAATAAATGCCAAAATAATAATGGCACGGGTAAAAGATGTTAACCTGCTATTCCAATGTATTAAATTTTCGCTCCTCTGCATGTTGCAAGTATAAGGTAAATGCCAAAATTTTAATCGAAAATTTACGTAAAAGTACGCTTAAACTTTCCTTACAAATTCAAACTTATGGCCATTAAACAAACCTAAATCACTTAGCTTTAGTTGGGGTATCACCAATAAAGCCATAAACGACAAACTCATAAAAGGGGCGCGTAGGTTTGAACCTAAAACATTTTTACTAAAATTATCCAATTCAGTATATTGTTCTGCTACTGCCCATGCCTCTTGATTGCTCATTAAACCAGCCAATGGCAAAGGCA
>CANKQY010000127.1 GCA_947485745.1 Bacteroidota bacterium | reverse complement strand
TAGCAAAATCGGCCACATAATCATTTCCAAAAGGAGTTGCTCTCAAAATACTCGGGTTGTTTTTATCGAGCATCGCTTTTAAATCATATGGAAAAACAGGTTTGTCTACTTTGTATAATTTCCCTTCGTATGGATTATCATCTAGCAGACTTTCATCATAAGTTGCGATTGGTTTTAATAAATCCCAACCTTGATTAATATATTTCATGTAGCCTTTTTGGGAATTGAATTCAGTTACCCAATCCGGTAAAGTTGAACCATAAAAAGTACTAGAGATAAAGCTTCCTGTTTTGCTATACCAAAATGCCCAATTGGCAAAATGCCCGGCAGGTATAATAGCTCCTCTGTCTTTCATACTAATTCCGATTACCTTTCCTTTAAAATTGGTTGATAGGCGAAGTTCGTCTGTAATTGTAGTTGTCTGTAGGTTCTTAGGCGACATTTCTCCTTCTTCTTTGCTGCCTTCTCCAAGTGTTTTTACCGAAGCATCATCCGTACAATACACTTCTTTTCCTGCGCTTCTGCTGAACCATTCATTACTTACGATTCCGTGCATTGAGGGAGTTGTTCCTGTATAAATTGAGGCGTGTCCTGGTGCGGTATACGTAGGCATAAAATTGTAATGCATATTATAAAACGTATATCCTTCATCTATCAATCGCTTAAATCCATTTTCAGAAAAATCACTTTGAAAGCGATATAGGTATTCCATTTTCATTTGGTCGACCACAATGCCAACTACCAATTTTGGTCGCTGTTGGGCGGTTAGATTTGAAATAATAAATAAGAATACGAGAGGAAGAAATTTTTTCATCAGCTGTTATTGTGAAATACAAAAATACAGATTCAGGATGAATAGTTTACAAAAAAAATGCACAGCGGTAAAAGTGTGCATTTTACTAAAAATCCAAATATTTAATAACAACTAACTCCTATTTCAATATCATAAACGTGCATCTACGATTTGTGGCATGTTCTACTTCGGTACAATCGTTTTTATGACAAATAATTAATGGCTTTGTTCGCCATACCCTATAGAAAGCAATCTTTTTCTATCAATTCCATTCTGCACCAAATATTCTAATGCCGAAGCAGCACGATTAGCATTGAGAATATACAGAATTATTATTTCCAAAAAGAAATACTAATAAAACAACATAAGCAATGAAATTTTTAACAAGAGTAGTAATTCTCATGAGCAATTCGATTTTAAGCATTTTATACTAATTGCAAAGTACATCCTACACTAAATTTTTATCATTTATCTAGATGTAAATGATAATAATTGATTTCCAATAGTATATATACCTAGGCTAAAAAAATGCTTTTACTATATTACTCAATATAGCAGTAATCGTATTTGACTTATTAAAATCTTACAAACAAAATAATCAACATTAATAAAGATAAATCAACAAGGTAAAAATATTTATCTTATTGAAATAAAACATTTTAAATTAAATAAAAAAATATTTATAAAGTTATTAATAATTTAATTTACTAGTTAAAAATAAAAAATTGTTAATAAGTTTGCATGTAATTGCAAAGCTATTAACAACTAATTGTAAAATTGAAATGAGTTAAAACCTACTATCCTGAATATCTTTTGAAACTATTTGAAATTCTTGAATTACCTCGTTAATAATTGATTCTACTGATTTAATATTGTGAATTAGCCCTGCAATTTGACCTATTTCTAATTCACCTTCGACTAGATCTCCTTCAAACATTCCCTTTTTGGCTCTTGCTCTTCCTAGTAATACTTTTAAATCCTCTATTGATGGACATCTTGAATACAATTCTTGTATATCGTTGTAAAATTTATTTTTTATCAATCGCACTGGTGCCAATTCTTTCAAAGTTAATTGTGTATCTCCTTCTTTTGTTTCTATGATAGTTTTTTTGAAATTATCATGTGCTGAACTTTCAAAAGAAGCCGCAAATCTCGAACCCATTTGAACACCATCAGCACCTAGAACCATTGCGGCTAGCATTCCTCTTCCAGAAGCTATTCCTCCGGCGGCAATAAGTGGAATATTAATTTGTTCTTTAACCATTGGAATTAAAGTAAACGTAGTGGTTTCCTCTCTCCCATTATGCCCACCGGCCTCAAAGCCTTCAGCAACTACGGCATCAACTCCCGCTTCTTGAGCTTTTAAAGCAAACTTTGAACTGCTCACAACATGAACAACGGTAATGCCTCTTTCCTTCAAATAACTCGTCCATGTTTTTGGATTTCCTGCGGAAGTAAAAACAATTTTCACCTCTTCTTCAATAATAATCTGAATAATTTCTTCAATATTTGGATATAACATTGGAACATTAACTCCAAATGGTTTATCTGTTGCTTTTTTGCATTTTTGGATATGCTCCCGTAAAACTTCAGGATACATTGAACCTGCACCAATCAATCCTAGACCGCCGGCATTACTAACAGCACTGGCTAATTTATACCCACTATTCCAAATCATTCCTCCTTGAATAATTGGGTATTTAATATTGAAAAGTTGGGTAATTTTATTCATTTATGCTGAATTGAGTTCAGTATTAATTTTTAATGATTTTTCCGGTTTGTACAAATGAATTGCATTTTATTTTATAGAAATAAATTCCGGAATTAATATTCACCATTGAAATTGAAGTTTCCGTATTTTGAATACTTTTTTCAAAAACAATTTGACCTAAAGCATTGTAAAAACTAATTTTTGCTTCACTAAAAGTTGGTGGAAATGAAACAAAAAGTTTGTCAAAAACCGGATTCGGATACACCAAAAATCTGCCAATTGAATCTTGATTAATAGAGAGTTGCGCGCTATTTAATGCCAACTGAAAGTCGGGAATTCCATAACCAAATTGATTGGTCGGATTTGCAAATCTATCAGCTGATTGCTTAACAAAATCTACAACCTGTTGATTCGTTGCCCACGGAATTGCCTGCCAAAAACTGGCTATCATTCCAGCTATAATAGGACAAGAAAAAGAAGTTCCACTTGCAGTTTGAATATTCCCACTGGTATTAGCAACTACTGCAGCCTGACCTTTCGCCATCACATCTGGTTTTATTCTACCATCGAAAGAAGGCCCAACTGAACTAAAAGTTGAATACGATTCATCAAATTTAACTGCTCCGACAGCAAGAACATTAGTTGCTTCAGCCGGAACACCAACATGATTAATCGGTTCAGAACTTCCACCTGAGTTACCTGCACTTGCTACCACTACGATTCCTTTACTATAAGCAATATTAGCTCCTCTTGAAGCAAAAGCCGTGTCGCCGGTAAACTCATCATAAGAATGCCCATAATTTGGATTGTCAAACTCATAATAACCCAATGAGGTAGAAATAACATCTACACCGAGTCTGTCTGCTTCTTCAGCTGCTTCAACCCAATAACTTTCTTCTACTGGGCTTTCTTGTGTCACATCTTCGGTTACAAATAAATAATATTGTGCATCGGGTGCAGTTCCAACAAGTTCTCCATCAACATAACCACCCATACAGGAAAGTGTCAAAGTCCCGTGATTGTGTAACGAATATACATTGGCATCCTGACTAACAAAATTATAACCTCCGAGTATCAAACTGTTATCAAATAATCTTTGAAAAGGTGCTGTTGAATTAACATTTATAAATCCAGAATCCAAAACAGCTATTATTTTCCCTGAACCGGTGTAATTTTCTTGATGAAGTAAATGCCCATTCAGCATTTGGATTTGATTATTGGAATTCCCATAATTAAAGCTGGTCAAAACATTCATCTGTTTATTAACCGGAATGATAGTTCTTGGAACTGCCCTTTTTGAATTCAAAGAAGCATTAGCAAATTGGACACGATTTACAAAAGGCAGCAAAGTCAATGCAATAATATTATCAAAACTACCTTGAATGTGAAGACAATTTAACCATTTTGATTTTGCCATTATAGCAATTCCGTTTGTGGCTATAATTTGGTCAACATAGGGTTGGTGAATTGGAATATCTTTTATATCGAGTGGAATATTTTGATTGGTTCTTCTGTCTATTGAACGCTGGGAAAGCATTTGTAAAGGATTATCAAAATAAAATTGTGCATTTGGCTTA
>CANKQY010000126.1 GCA_947485745.1 Bacteroidota bacterium | reverse complement strand
GTGTCCAATTTGATAGAACATCTGCGCACGGACAATAAATTCAACCAAATGGCTGTAGTCATGAATGGTTTGAAAGGGGGTATCAGTGGCTACGGCTACGGCTACAGCTACAGCTACGGCTACGGCTACGGCTACGGCTACGGCTACGGCTACGGCTACGGCTATTATGGCGACGAGAAAAAGGCAAAGGCAATATGGTGGAAAGCGGCTTACAAAATTCTGTTAGTGCCGTTTTTGGCCTTGTTAGGCATTAAGTCTAAAATAAAATAACATGAATAATTACAGAATTGCCATCATCGGCCTTGGATACGTAGGCTTACCACTAGCAGTTGAATTCGGAAAACATTTTGAAACCATTGGCTTCGACATTCATCAAACTAGAATTGATGAGCTAAAAACTGGTTATGACAGAACGCTTGAATCTAATAAAGAAGCTATTCTTTCAGCTAGTCATTTGACTTTTACCAATCAAATATCAGATTTAAAAGCAGCAAATATTTTTGTTGTAACTGTTCCCACTCCTATTGATAAAAACAATAAACCCGACTTATTACCCTTATTAAAAGCAAGTACTAGCGTGGGTAGCCTATTAAAAAAAGGTGATATTGTTATTTATGAATCTACTGTTTATCCCGGATGTACAGAAGAAGATTGTGTACCCGTTTTAGAAAAAAATAGTGGTTTAATATTTAACCAAGACTTCTTTTGTGGTTATTCACCTGAACGAATTGTTCCTGGTGACAAAGAAAGAACTTTAACTAAAATAAAGAAAATTACTTCTGGTTCTACTCCTGAAATTGCAGAAAAAGTAGACCAATTATACAAAACAATTATTGTTGCAGGTACTTACAAAGCACCAAGTATGAAGGTAGCTGAAGCTGCTAAAGTGATTGAAAATTGCCAACGCGATTTGAATATTTCGTTTGTAAATGAGCTTGCCCTCATTTTTGATAGAATGAATATTGATACCACAGAAGTTTTGGAAGCTGCCGGTACTAAATTTAATTTCTTGCCTTTTAAACCAGGTTTAGTAGGTGGCCATTGCATCAGTGTGGATCCTTATTATTTAACCAGTAAAGCTGAAAGCCTTGGTTATTACCCTGAGGTAATTCACAGCGGACGAAGAATCAATGACAATATGGGTGAATTCATAGCCAATAAAGTGGTGAAATTAATGATTCAAAAAAACCATACCATTAAAGGTGCTAAAGTATTGGTAATGGGAATTACTTTCAAAGAAAACTGCCCCGATTTAAGAAATTCTAAAGTCATTGATGTAATCAAAGAATTAAAAGAATTTGGAATAGCAGTTGATATTTATGACCCACAAGCCAATACCGATGAGGTAATGCATGATTACAATATTACATTGATTAGTAACTTACAAAAAAATAATTACAACGCCCTTATCCATGCAGTGGCTCACAAAGAATTCAATAATATAAACATCAAAGATTTATTGCTTGAAAATGGTGTTGTTTACGATGTAAAATCTGTACTGCCAAAGGAAATGGTGGATGGGAGGCTTTAAGAGAGCGAGAAACGAGAGGACGAGAGGCGAGAGTGCGAGAGGATGAGAGGCGAGAGATTAGTGAATAAAAATATTAATATAAAAAATGTGTAGAATAGCAGGTATTGTAAGTAAAAGTTTTTCTGATGATAAGGAAAATCAGTTGCTTTTAATGAGAGATGCCATGCACAGAGGTGGTCCTGATGATGCTGGAATTTATATTGACAAACAATTCCCCATTGCTTTAGCACACAGACGACTTTCAATCATTGACTTATCAAGTGCCGGACATCAGCCGATGCTCAGTAATGATCAACAAATTATTATTTCTTTTAACGGAGAAATTTACAACTATATTGAGCTAAGAAATGAACTAAAAAATTTAGGTCATGTTTTTAAAACTGAAACCGATACAGAAGTTATTATTGCTGGATATATTCAATGGGGAACAGCTGTTTTTGCAAAATTAAATGGCATGTTTGCCATTGATATTTTTGATAAAAATACCCAAGAACTAATTTTAGCTCGCGACCATGCAGGAATTAAACCGCTATATATATCTTTACAAGAAAATGAAATTTATTTTGCCTCAGAAATAAGGGCTTTCAAAGCGCTTCATCATAAATTTGAAGAACAAAAAGATTGGCAAATATATTTTTTACTTTTTGGAAGTCTACCAGAACCTATTACCACTTTAAAAGGGGTAAAACCACTTGAAAAAGGTTGTTTTATGACAGTTAATTTGAATACATTGAAACCACAAATTACCCGTTTCAATGAATTTAAATATACCAGTAGCATTCACACATTAAGCGAAGCAGAAAAACTAGTAAAAGAAACACTTAACAATGCTGTAAAGCGACACCTCATAGCCGATGCACCCATCGGTTTGTTTTTGAGTGGTGGCATTGATAGTAGCTTACTTACTATATTAAGTGAACCGCATTTAAAAGAACAATTAAATACGCTTTCCATTGTTTTTGACGATGAAAAGTTTTCGGAAAAAAAGTACCAAGACATTATCATTGAACAAACAGGTGCCAAACACCAATCATTTTTAGTGAGCGAACAAAATTTTAATGATTCGTTACCTGATATTTTAAATGCCATGGACCAGCCAACCACTGATGGTATAAATAGTTATTTTATTTGTAAATATGCCAAAGAATATGGTTTAACAGCAGTGCTTTCTGGTTTAGGAGCAGATGAATTATTTGGAGGTTACAATTCTTTTTATAACCATAAATCTGTTAATTTTTCCAAAGCAATTCCAAGTTTTGCATTGAATTTATTGAACCATTTGCCAAAAGATAAATACAAAAAATTAAGCTTTTTAGCTCATAAAAATATTATTGGACAATACTTATTTAACAGGGGTTTTCATGGTATAAATGAAACAGCAAAACTTCTTGATACCTATACCGATGAAGTGTTAAATTGCATAGCAAACCTTGAAAATATTTATCATACCAAAAACCTAAGCGACTTTAACAATGCTTCTTATTTGGAAACAAATATTTATATGCAAAACCAGTTACTTAAAGACACCGATTGCATGAGTATGTGGCATGCGGTAGAAGTTAGAGTTCCATTTTTAGACAAAGAGTTAATGCAACTTGTTTACAGCATTGATAGCAACATAAAATTCAATGCCAAGCAAAAGAAATTTTTATTGGTAGATACTTTTAAAAATGTTTTACCAAAAGCAATTTGGGACAGACCAAAACAAGGTTTTACTTTTCCTTTTGAAAACTGGATGAAAAACATACACCCTCTTACCAATAAAAAAATGAATAATTATGCCGAAAACCAATTTAAAAAAGGCAATTATTCTTGGAGTAGGTATTGGGCTTATTTATTAACACAAAATTTGAATTAATAGGTTAATAGATTTCATTTTATTGAATGGGAATCAAAAAAGAAAAAAAATTAAAAGTTGTTTTCTTCAATAGAAAACCAAGAGCTTTAGGGAACTTTAGCATTGAAATTTATTTTCAATTGATTCAAAACTATTTAAAAGATGAATTTATAGTAATCAATAAGGTAGTGCCCTATGAAAGCAATGGATTATTAAACCGATTGGGAAATATAATATATTGTTTTTTTAACCAAGGCGATGTGAATCATATTACTGGCGACATACATTATGTAGCTGCCTTGCTAAAAAAATCAAAAACAATTTTAACAATTCATGATTGTGGCATTTTACATGAAACGAAAGGTTTTAAACATAAACTAGTTAAATATATTTGGTTTGATATGCCTGTTGGTAAATCTAAAATTATTACTGCTAACTCAAATGCTACCAAACACGATTTAATTCAATTTACCCATTGCGATGCCAATAAAATTAAGGTTATTTATATTTGTATATCCCCAGCATTTGTAAAAAACGAACAGGCATTTAATGAAGCAAAACCTCGAATTTTACAGATTGGTACTGCTGCCAATAAAAATTTACAGCGATTGATTCCTGCTTTGAAAGGTATTAATTGTACCCTTGTTATTATTGGTAAAATAGATGAAAACACCAAGCAACTAATTGCAGATAATCAAATTGATTTAGAACTCCATAACAGAAGGCTTTCGGATGAAGAGGTGATGCAGGAATACATAAAATGTGATATTTTAAGTTTAGTTTCTACTTTAGAAGGTTTTGGTATGCCAATTATTGAG
>CANKQY010000125.1 GCA_947485745.1 Bacteroidota bacterium | reverse complement strand
TTATACCAAATAATTTGGATGTTCCTGTCCATACTTTCTGGTTTTGTGCCATTGTGCCGCTTGCTATTAACAATAGCATTAAGCTTAAAAATTTGTAGCTGTTTTTCATATGATTTGTTGTTGTATTAATAAGCGAGAATTGAGGAAATGGGAGAAGGTTGAGGTCGAGAGATGCTTTGCACATTGGTTCCAGTTTCGTTATAAGCCCTTCCCCTAGAGGAGTGGTATGCTAAACCTAAACTTTGGTCGGTTTTATAGCGAAAAGCATAAATTTTATAGAAGAAAGTTTGACCACAATTGAGTTGGGTATTGTCTGTAAATTGTGCAATTTGGCTATAATTAACCAATCCAACAACAGATGCGCTTCCTATCGATTGTCCTACTGTATAGGTAAAACCATCGATTGGGTTAGAAAATGTATTTGATGTGTTTCTTAAAATGATATAGCCTATTGTGCTGTCCGTAGGATGTGGGTCGGCGCAAGCATTCCAGATTAATGAAAATTGGTTAAAGCTACCATTTGCAATTATTGCATTTAAATTGGGACCAGCGTAATTTGGTTGTCTTAATAATCTCCAAAATGCAAGGTTAGAACTTGTGTCTGTACTTGATTGATTTGGTAATCCCAAGGTAATTAATGATGAATTTTTGGTAGTTAAAGTTGTGCCACTGAAACCATTGTAGTCTGTTAAATTTGCTCCTGGATTAACCCTAATAGATTCGCCACTTGAAGAGGTGCTTGCATGATTTAATTTTGGACTTGAAAGAGAATTAAAATTTGTTCCAGATAAATTTCTGTGGCCTAAGGCATGAACATGAGCGTTAGAAGCATTTCTAATTTGGATTAATTCACCGCCACCTGCAATACTTAAGGTATTACCACCCCAACTTGGACTACTCCCAAAACTTCCTCCTGTAAAAATTCTAGATAATTGTGCATTCACTTCAATATATCCATCACTTCCATTTGTATCGATTGGATTTAACGATGAAGATGATGAAATAAACCTATTCCAAATAACTATGATTGTTCCTGCTCTAAGATTTGTCCATAAGCTGTGATTAGCAAAAATTACCGAATCTTGCCAACCTGTTTGGCTTGCATTATTATCTCTTAAGGTAAATCCAATTAAACTAGTTTGATCTTGTATTATCAATAATTCAATCCACTCATCTCTTGTATCTCCTGCATTAAAATACTCACTTACCACCACCGACTGTGAATAGCCGTGATAGTAAGCAAAAAACAACAAAAAAAAGAGGCTGAATCTCATCTCCTCAAATATGGTTCAGCCTCTTTAATAAAAAATTATCTTTAGGTTAAGTAATTATTATGCAGCTAGTGAAATCTCTTCTAAAACCAATTCTGTTTTCAACCTATGGTAAAAACTAGTTTGTCCTTTGGGGTGCATAGAAACAAACAAGGAGAAGAACATAATAATGAGTACTATTTCATCTAATATAAAAAGTACATTCCAGTATAGGTCCTAGAACTGTTCCATTAATTTAATCATTATGATAGGTGCTTGCCTTCTTATGATCGTAAATTCTTTTTACACCATAAGCAATTCCAGCTCCAACTAGCAAGCTAACACCACCATCAATTGGGGTATCTTGTACATCATCATCAAAACCTGGTTGCGCATATACTGCAACACTAGTAATTATAGCAAGGGTTAAGGCTAAAGACAGTCTTAAAATATATTTTTTCATTTGTTAATTTTTAATTGATAGATTATTTAATGAATTTGATTGTTTGTGATTGGTTACCGTTGGTTATTTTGATGAAGTAAACACCATTATTAATGTCCTGAGTATTGATGCTAGTGGGTTTGCCATTAGCTAACATTAAATCTCCTGAAAGTATGATTTGACCTAATTGGTTTATCACTGAGTAGGTATAGTTTCCTTCTTTTGAAGAGCTTAATGCAATATTTAATAAATCGGTGGTAGGATTGGGGTAAATAGAGCAGAAGCTTTCTTTAGCAATTTCATATACAGAAGTACCAAAACTGGTAGTTAAATAGAAGCGTTCTGAACCAAAAGTATTTTGATTATTGGCATCAATAGTAAATGTGTATTTGAATTTAGAATCAACTTTAATTGTTTTGTTGGTAAATTGATCAACAAAGTATAAGTCTTTACCGGTTGGTAAATCGACTGCTGTGGCATTAATTTCCACCTCAGTAGTGCCACTTTTTATGTTGGTAAAAAGTTTAATCTTCCCTTCATTGATAAATGGGCGGAAATCTGTACAAACATATTCACCATTACTGGTTATAGCACTAAAGTTAAATGAATCATTGCTCAATTTTATGGCATCAAACTTGTTTTCAAAAATGGCTCCAGCATTTTCGTTGAACCCTATATTTAAATTATCATAAACAATACCTCCAATCTTAAATTCAAAAAGAGCAATATTGGTTAAACCATTTTTAAAGGTAGTTAAACCAGAAGTGCTTGCTTTTCTTGCTTCAGTAAATGGTAAGGTTACATTTCCAACACCCGTATTTTGGATGAATAGAGCAGCATAAGATGGAATATTATAAGGTGTACCACCACTTAATACATTAGAAACCCAAACTCCCGTTTGAGGATTACGGGTATAAACCGTTTTATTGATATCTGCCTCTCCAGCAGAAGCAAATACAATAGCGCTGATGTCAACAGGAGAAGGGTAAGGATTTCCAATAAGGTTAAATCCAGAAGTACTACCACTACCACCAGTAACTAAAGTTAAATTAACATTTCCTGTATTAACAGCGCCTGTCATGTCAAGCGTTAAGGGTGAAGGAGTGTAAGCAACACCATCTAAACCTTGTCCCTTTGTTCCTCTGATTAAAACGCGAATTCCCTGTCCAACTCCCCATGTGTCGTTCGCACCAGAGCCATCTGCCGAAGTAAAAGCTTTCCAACCACCATCACTTGTTGAACCATTCGCATCAGCAGTACTAAAACGGAATGCACTAGGATTATTAACTACTAGCGCTCCAGTTGTTGCCGTAAAACCAGTTCCTAAGGTCTTGGCAGTATTATCAGTCACTCCAGTTGTATTTCCTGTAACGTCAATATTGTCAGTAATTACACTTAAGTTTTGAGCAGATGTAAATGGATGAGCCATTAAACGGAATTTTCGTGAACCAGGGATAAATCTTTCTATTGTAACATTTCCTGTAATTGTACCCGCAGAATTACCAATTGATGCTGTTCCTGATGCATCAGATTTAAGAGTAAGGTTTCCGCTAGTTGCTAAAGTTGCACCAGTGCCTACTGTAACAATTCCTGCGGTCGTTCCTCCAGTTATGTTTAAAGCATTGCCTAAAGTAGTAGTTCCACTTCCACCAATAGTTAAGTTTTTAAGAACGTTTGTAGTTCCTGGTGTAGTTTGGTCGAAATAAATAGTTCCAAGTGCTGCTCCATTTGTTAAGTTAGAGGTTGCAGAACCTGTTAAAGAGTTTGTTGCATCTCCTGAGTAAGTTCCATTTAATGTTAAAGTAAATGCTCCAATAGAAAGTTTTCCAGATGTTTGAGTTAATGCTCCAGCAACTGTTAAGTTTTGAGATAATGTAACTCCTGCACCTGTGTTAATTGTTAAATTGTTAACTGTACTAGCTGTAGGTGTAGTTGTGAATGTGCCAGTAGTAGTACCATTAAATTCATAATTAGCAGCACTGCTAAATGATTTAGTTGTAGCTGTTATTGCCCCTGAAATTCCAGTTGCATTAGCTGTTTTTAAAGTAGCTCCTGAAGGTAATGTAAAACTTCCACCAGATAAAACCGAGGTGCCTAAATCTAGTATAGATGAAGCACCAACTTCAAAATTAACTGTAGAAATTGTACCTGCATTGGTAAATGATTGCGATCCCGTTTTGTTAAATACTACTTTAGATCCTGTAGATGTACTAGTAAAGGTTCCTCCATTTACAGCAAAATTACCTCCTACATTTAAAGTGGTTATACTAGAACCAGCTGAAGATGCTAAATTTACTGTAACAGCTGCTTGAGTATAATTACCAGCAATTGTCACAGTAGGAGCAGAACCACCAGTAAACCTTAAACTTCCAGAACCAACAGATGTGATAGTTAAATTTCCTGCGGTTAAATTTATAGTGCCAATAAAACTTTGTTGCCAATTAGCACTATTTGAAGTCCAATTAAGTTCTAGATTACCATAAGGCAATGTAACACCTGTTGTAATAGCAGTATTATTGGATGACCAATTATCAATTCTGAAATTACTAGTGGCACCAAAAATTTCATTACCAGCCAAGA
>CANKQY010000124.1 GCA_947485745.1 Bacteroidota bacterium | reverse complement strand
GTTATGCGGGCATAGCTCAGACAAGCCCCAACCTTTAGGTTGGGGACAGGAGATTGTGTTGCCGTTGTCGTGCCACCCCAACCTGAAGGTTGGGGTTTGTCTATGGAGGTTAGGGTCATCCATACGCGTTATGCGGGCATGGCTCAGACAAGCCCCAACCTTTAGGTTGGGGACAGGAGATTGTGTTGCCGTTGTCGTGTCACCCCAACCTGAAGGTTGGGGTTTGTCTATAGAGGTTAGTTTAATCCATACGCGCTATGCTGGCATGGCTCAGACAAGCCCCAACCTTTAGGTTGGGGTTGTGGTGGGGAGTTATTATCTTTGTAGATATGAAAGTTGCATTGATTACAGGGATTACTGGTCAGGATGGGGCATACCTGGCGGAGTTTTTGTTGAAAAAGGGTTATATGGTGCATGGCATCAAGCGTAGAAGCTCTTTATTCAATACAGATAGGATTGATCATTTGTACCAAGATCCACATGAAAAGCATGTGAATCTAAAGTTGCATTATGGCGATTTAACTGATAGCACAAATTTGATTCGAATTATCCAAGAAACAAAGCCGGATGAAATTTATAACTTGGCTGCAATGAGTCATGTTCAAGTGAGTTTTGAAACTCCAGAATATACTGCTAATGCAGATGGTATAGGAACACTTAGGATTTTAGAAGCTATTCGTTTATTAGGATTGACTGAAAAAACACGCGTTTATCAGGCTTCTACATCTGAATTATATGGCTTGGTTCAAGCCGTGCCACAAAGCGAAAATACCCCTTTTTATCCACGCTCTCCCTATGCAGTAGCTAAGTTATATGGTTATTGGATAACAGTAAATTATCGCGAAGCTTATGGCATGTTTGCCTGCAATGGTATTTTGTTTAATCACGAAAGCCCGGTTAGGGGTGAAACTTTTGTTACCAGAAAAATAACGCGTGCGGCTGCAAAAATTGCCTTGGGGTTGCAAGACAAATTATATTTAGGAAATCTCAATGCACAAAGAGATTGGGGTCATGCAAAAGATTATGTGGAGGCAATGTGGTTAATTTTACAACAAGAAAAGGCAGAAGATTTTGTTATAGCAACTGGCGCTACAACGTATGTTCGTGATTTTGTAAAAATGTCTTTTGCTGAGGCTGGAATTAATTTGCGTTTTGAAGGAAGTGATGCAGGTGAAAAAGGTATCATAGAAAGTTTGGATCAAACCAAAATGGCTCAACTTGAATTAAATAATTCGCTCAAAATTGGGGATGAATTAGTAGCTGTAGACCCAAGGTATTACAGGCCAACAGAGGTTGATTTGTTAATTGGTGATCCTAGTAAAGCTAATAATAAATTAGGGTGGATTCCGAAATACAATGTACAAGCTTTAGTGGAAGATATGATGCAATCTGATATTGAATTGATGAAACGCGATAAGTTTTTAAAAGATTCTGGCCATGCTATAATGAGGTACTTTGAATAGCTTCATTTTTTAGGGTCAAATCCTTTTAAATTTTGCATCTATACTTTTCAATACTCGAAGTTTCATAATCAAGAAAACATCCAATTTTATTTGAACATAATCCTACAGCGGTAAGTTGTGCTATTTTTTTCAGTAATTACTTAAGTTTTTCAAATTCGTGTTTATCCTTTATGATTAATTCATTTGCTTTTGTTTGTGCATCCCAAAGGTAAATGGAAGTCGGGTCGTCATGTATTTTTTGCGAGATACTATCTTTGGAGTATTAATTTTTGGTTTTAGATGAAGGATTGCGTAATCTTTCTTTAAAAATTTTAAGCAAAGAAATTTCATCTTGTTGCAATGAGCCTTCATATAAACTACCATTTTGAGCTTGAAACAAAAAGGAGGAGGTAATTAACTCATTTGAAAATGCCCAAGCAGCTAATTGTTGCGAATTTTTTAACTGAAGATTTTTTAAAATGAGGCATCTATATTTTTCGATGCTGGAGGTTTCATAATTTAAAATATTTGCAATTTGAATAGAGTTTAAACCTAAACAAACTAAGCGTATTATTTTTTTGTCGAGCGGACTTAAAAGACCCAACCAAGAACTTTCGTCTTTTAAAGCCAAGGAAGTTGATTTTGTAAGCTCGTCCCATTGACGAACAGGAGTAGGGTCAGTGTAGATATTTCTACCTTCAATTAATTTAGGTAAGGCTTTTAAAATAATTTGTCCGTTTTTTTGACAATAATTTTGGGTACCCATATTCATGATATCTTTCATTACATGACTATAATATCCATGCGAAACTAAAAGTAATTTGAATTTAACATTTTTAGCAATTAGGTTCCTATATGTTTCTAAGCCATTGAGCACAGGCATTCTGAAATCTATTACAGCAACGTCTATTTCAAGTGTTTTGTGCTCCAAAAAATGAAGAAAATCTGAGCCGTTGAGAAATGTATGTTTAACATCAATTGCATTAGAATGACTGAAGGTGCTGATCAGGTTGCTCATGTCTGTGGGATTGTCTTCAATCAGGGCGATAGTAATTTTTTTCATATGACTTGTTTTTTATTGTTACATAAATTATTAATTATTTTGTAAAACAATGTTAGAGTATAGTTTTAGGATTTAAAAATAAAAAAATCAAAATAGGATAATATAAATCCGGAATATAGGATATTTGGTTTGAGATGGAAAATGGATTGTGGGTAGTTCAACTTATTGTTTTTTGAGCTATGGTGTTGCATTTGTCAATACATTTTTAATCGAGGCTTTAAGATTTATGTAGCACCAAAATTGGTAATCCTGCGTACAAAACCATTTTCTGGGAGTTACTACCAAGCAGAAGTTTGTCGAGCCAGCTGTGCTCTGCCCTGCACATAATGAGCATTTGAGTATTTCCTGGATTAATATGTTTATTTAAATTTTCAACAATGCTCAAATGAATATTTCCTTTTTTAATATTGAGTTTGATATTTTTATATTCTTGTTCAAATATAAATTGTTGGGCATCCAAAATTAATTTTTCACTTTCTGGCCCTGCATAATCAAAGTAAAATATTTCGAGTGCAGCATGAAATACATTTGCAAATGGTACAATAATGCCTAATTCTTCTGCTAGATTTTTTAAATCTGAGGAATAAATAAAATGGTAAATGGATTTAAATTTATAATCTTTTGGTACTATAATAATAGGCACCTTTACCTCAGAGATAAATTGGGCTGTGTTGCTTCCAAGGAAAACTGCTTTTAACCCACTGGCGCCATGAGTTCCCATAATCACCACATCGCATTGTTGGGTTTCATAAGCTTCCTTAATCCCTTGCGTAACTATATTGTGTTTCGATATCACACTCTGGCATTCCACTAAATCAGGATCGAGGTGGTGTTTTTTTAATAAACTTTTATAGGCATCTTCCAATAGGTTCTTTTCCTCAAATTCATCGAGGTAATAATTTTCAAAGGGAATACCGGATATGGGAACCGACGCAGGCATAGCATGATAAAGTGCAATGCTACTATTGGTATATAACGCAAAATGATATGCGTATAAACACGCATTTTTTGCCGCTGGAGAATAGTCTGTAGGAACCAGTATTTTCAACATGGTTTGAAGCGTTAATTGCCACTCGAAGCTATGTTTTTTTTATGTAAAATGCAAGCTGATACCCGGGCGGGCATCAGCCCCAGATTGAAGTCTGGGATGTGGTGGGAATTAGGAAGCTTTCTTTTTTGGGGTAATTTTTGTTCATTTGTGGGGTGAAGGTTAATATTTATACAGATGGTTCGGCAAGGGGGAATCCGGGGAGGGGAGGGTATGGTGCGGTTTTGCTAAGTGGGCAGCATAAGAAGGAAATGAGCGCGGGTTTTAGGTTAACTACCAATAATAGAATGGAACTTTTGGCGGTAATTGTTGCGATAGAATCTATGAAATTGCCCAATTTGGATATTACTATTTATACAGATAGCAAGTATGTTTGTGAGGCGGTGGAGAAGAAATGGGTTTTTGGTTGGGAAAAAAAAGGCTTCAAAGACAAGAAAAACCCCGATTTATGGAAAAGATTTTTGACATTGTATCCACTTCATACAATAACCTTTAAATGGATTAAAGGGCATGCTGGTTATGCCATGAATGAACGTTGCGACCAATTAGCAACAGCCGCAGCAGATGGTGGTAATTTGGCAATTGATGACTTTTATGAAAAGGAGCAGGTGGCAAATAATTTGCTGTAGCAATTGTTAAATTGTCATTTCTTACTTTATTGTTAGGATAAACCTTGATTTGCATTTATTTAATTTACTGCAAAATAGTGCATGTGCTTTTTGGGTTGTTACCAACATGGTAGTATTGTTCTCCTTATTGGGACTGTTATTCTTCAGAAAAAAGAAATTGTTTTAACTGCTAAAAAATAATTTCTTCCATCTTCAATGCTAC
>CANKQY010000123.1 GCA_947485745.1 Bacteroidota bacterium | reverse complement strand
TCAATCAAATCTTCGTTGCTTTACCACAAACAACGAAACCTAAATATGGCCACAACCTATAATTTCTTATTAGTTGCCGTTAACATTTAAGTCGAAACTTAACATTGAACTCTCTTCCTTCAATTGTTCTACAACTGGCGCATCCATTAATGTGGGTGCAGGATTTTCTTTTGGTTCAACTTTCTTAGGAGCTACTGCTTTGGCTTTAATTAATTCGCCCATGCCAGCCACTTCAATTTTGTTTTCCTTGGCAAACATTCCTAGGGCAATTGCTTGCTTGATACCCGAAATATTTACTTCAATTTCAAAATCATCATTAGAAATAGCTCTCGGATTAACCGTAAAACCTACTCTTTGATCTAAACAATAATCCAGCAAAATCTGAATATTTTTGCGTTTACTTAATAAAACTGGTGTTTCTTCTGCCATCAAAATTTTCTCCTATTTAAGGCTGTAAAAATACAATTTCAAACCAAATTTGTAAGTTAAGATTTTGAGAAATCGGCTTAAAATTTGCCATTCTTTTCAACCTCAGGCAAATAAAAGTTAATAAAAGGTGTATAAGTGTGGTTGTGGGAAAAATCCCAAAACGAGGCTATTTTATATCTATTTGCAATTCAGCAACTTACCTTAGTAAGGTAAAATTTCCACTTTGGGTCTTATCGGATCCATCATAACCTGTATACCTCAAACGGTAAAAATAAACATCGGCTTGGCAAATTTCGGCATTGAGTTTTCCATCCCAGGGTTCGTTCTTGTTGTTGGTTTCATAAACCTTCTCTCCCCATCGGTTGTAAATCTGTATGTTAAAGTCCTTTACGAACACTGGCACCCATTTAAATTGGTCGTTGAGCCCATCTCCATTTGCCGTAAAGGCATTTGGGGTATAAACTATTGGAGATTGATACAACATGATGGTATTGGATTGACTTACAGCATCAAAATACGGTGAGGTACTTTCATTGAACCGCTCTTTGGCTTCTATATAATAATAGAATAAACCTTCATTTAGGTTCAGCTTGGAATCTGCATATTTTAAAATGGAATCCGACTTATCCAATTGCCTGAAATCATTTGCCGGATCAGCCCTAAAAATTTTATACTGCTCAACTCCCCCGGCCCAACCAGGGTAATTTTGCCAATTAATTCTGCTGATAAAATCGGCAGATTTGCCCTGTAAAACCATTGAACAAGCCAATAAGCCATTTGGACCAATATTATCGCAGGTATCTCTCATCACCAGATAGTAGCAGTAGGAAGTATCTGCCACCGAAACTTTGCTATCGGTAAAGGAAATTTCATTGGGCTCCTCCATTGTGGCAATTAAATCATAAGTAGTTTTGCCTCTGATGCCTTTGTATAAATAATACTTTGCGAAATCCTTTTCGGGTGTTTGAGGCCAGGCAATTTCAATTCTGCTATTTTCAACTACCGTAACATATTTAAGCACTTGCTTTTTGGGTAAAGCTTCTAACTGCTCAAAAGTAGAAAGGGTATCTGAAGGCGGACCAAGATTTCCGCATTTATTGACCCCAACCATAAAGTAGGTATAATTAACTACATTGTAATTTGGCGCATTGGCATCATGGTAAATGCGCAAACCTTTTTGGTATATGGTATCGATAACCTTGTAATTCTTAAAATCTACCCCTCTATACACAAAATATTTATCAAAATAAGGATTGGCTGGGTCTGTAGAATCTCCATAATAAATATAAGTTTCTTTATTACTCACGAGGTTCATGCACAATAAATCTGTTGAATTTACCAAGGGCATTGGGTTAAACTTGATCCAAAAAGTTGATGTTGCATTCCTAGAAATTGGGCAACCATTGTCGTAAACATAAACCTTGAAAGGTATTGCCTTTTTTAAACCCTCCAACTCACAAGTACTTTGCCAACAAATGGTTGTCTCAACAGATTTGTAACCATTTGAAACTGAATCAAAAATTGGTCTGCTAACAAAGGAAGAATCCAAAGAGTCGGTGGTAATTCGCATGTAAACAGAATCACTTGGATCAAACCCCCTAATTTTAAAACACACCCTGTCTGGAATATTTATTGTAACAGAATCGGTTGTAAGAAGGATATCATTGATGGTGGTTACGCTAGCAATTGGTGGGTTGTTTGGACAAATGGTTACGGTTAGCTGCAGTTCCAAGCGTACCTCTCCAATTTTTGAACCAAACCTAAATTCTTCCACCCTAATACTGGCCACGTAAACACCAGGCGTGCTAGGATTGCAAGAAATTAAACCCGATGAACCATCAATACTTAATGGCACCTCACCTAAAATTGAGTTGTTATTGCCATAGCCATTTTTCCAAACTGTAGTTGAATATGGGCCTGCAGTGGCAGTTCCAGAACTAGGGTTATTCCTATCAAGGTTCCCATTTAAAGGATCAATAAAAGAATATCTTAACTCATCGCCATCATCATCCACAAAATTCATGTTGTACAAAAACAAGTTGTTTACACACAACAAAGTATTTGGGTTACTGGTATACCTAGGCGTGCTGTTTTTTACCACTTTTAAATTAGGTAACTCAGTGTATAGCGTCATGGCAGCATCACCGGGCCTGAGTATATTTTCTATGATACCATTTCTGCAGCAACGTTGCCAACTCAGGTAGTAGCCATTGTTGCTATTGTAGGTATTTGAATTAAGGGTGATATTAGATTTGTAAGTGGCAATATGTGTACACCCAGTAACAATGTTAGCGCAATTATCGCCAGTAAACTTAAGTGTATCGTCGTTTATAGCAGAAAATGCGAGACTAAACTGGGCTTTCTTTATGTGAGTATTCTTCTCAAAAATTCCAATAGAAATGGTGTTATCAAAATAAGCATTGGTATTTCCATTTTCGCAATCTCTGATAACTTTTGCCGTTATGGTATAACTATCGCCACCGTTCCATTTAAGTTCTATACAGCCTCCTACCAAATGGGTTGAAAACCCCATGATAGGCATAAAACTTAACAGAAACACGAGCAGATTTTTCAATTCAATTCAAATATATGCTTGTAGCCCACTTAATCAAAAGAATTAACTCAATTTTACATGGCTATTACAATCAAAAATAAGCAAAGTTTGCTGATTTTGAATACTGCCTTGAAAGATTACTTTTGAAAGATGATTAAAGTAAACAAATCAAAATTTGAATCGGTTATACAAATTAGGCCAGATGACATAGACATGAACCACCATGTGCACAGCAGTAGGTATATGGATTATGTGTTGGCTGCTCGTTTCGATCAAATGGAAAGGTGCTACAAAATGCCCATGAGCGAATTTATTACACATGGTTTTAGCTGGGTCATTAAAAACACTTTTATTGAGTACAAACGACCTTTGCTTTTGGGCGACCCAATCAAGATAATTACCTATATCGATGAAATGCAGAAAGATGGTGTGAAGGTTAATTTTGAAATTATTAAAACAAACAACAATAAATCTGCTTGCAGTGGGTATTTTAACTATACCATGGTGGACCTTAAAACAGGCAGAGCTGCCGAAATACCAGAGTGGATCATTGAGCGCTATGCTATTTAAATAAATCTGAACAAAAAAAACATTAAACATGAATAGAATAAATTTAACAGTAGCTTGTTTTCTCGTTTCATTATTTGCGTTTGGTTCGAACCAAATTTTTGCGCAAAAAAAAGACAAAACTACTAACGCGCCTAAGACCATTAACACGCCAGGAATCAGCTTTCGCAGTGTTGGTCCTGCCTTAACCTCTGGCCGATTAATTGACCTATCTGTACATCCAAAAGACCCAAATACTTGGTACCTTGCTGCGGCATCGGGCGGTGTTTGGAAAACCATGAATCATGGTATTAGTTTTGACCCCATTTTTGATGGCTATGGATCATACTCTATCGGTTGTTTGGCAATGGCTCAATCAAATCCAAATGTAATTTGGGTGGGTACGGGAGAGAACAATAACCAGCGTTCTGTTGCTTATGGAGATGGTGTTTACAAATCGGAAGATGGTGGCAACAGTTTCAAAAATATGGGACTCAAAGAATCGCAGCACATAGGCAAAATAATCATTCATCCACAAGATGAAAACACCCTTTGGGTGGCAGCTTATGGTCCGGTTTGGAATGCTGGCGGTGATCGTGGTGTTTACAAAAGTATGGATGGTGGTAAAACATGGGAACGCACATTATTTATTTCTGATGAAACCGGTATTGCAGAAATTGCCATAGATCCAAGTAATCCAAACACACTTTATGCGGCTGCACACCAACGCAGACGACATGAGTGGACCTACATTGGTGGCGGACCAGAATCTAGCTTATACAAATCTATTGATGGAGGCAAAACTTGGTTCGAAATAAACAATGGCTTGCCCAAAGCTGAAATGGGCAGATTGGGTATAGCTGTTTCAAGTGTTGATCCAAACTTGGTCTATGTAATTGTAGAAGCCAGAGGGGATAAAGGAGGTATTTTTAAATCGAGCGACAAAGGTGCAAGCTTCAATAAAATGAGTGG
>CANKQY010000122.1 GCA_947485745.1 Bacteroidota bacterium | reverse complement strand
CGACATGGAAACAGCCACTATTTTTATCACTGGTTTTGTGAATGAAATTCCTAAAGGCGCTTTACTCTTGGTAAGTGATAATCCCATGGTGCCAGAGGGTGTTAAAACATCCAAAAGTGATGTATCTGTTACCTCTCAATTTGTAACTAAACACTTAGAAATTGGTATAGATTCTTTGATTGAATTAAGAGATTCTGGAGAATCTGTGAAACACATGCGTTTCGAATAGTCTCCTACTTAAATAAGTGCAGTTGTAAAAATTCTGCAGGATGAATAATGGGTATTTTTGAATTTATGTAGTCGAATCCATTGAAAGTTACGATGGCATCTGCTCCTGCGTCAATGGCCGAAAAGTACTGAATGCCATCCTCAATATCCAGGTAGTTAGAAGCAAAAACTTTGTTTATTGTTTCTTGATTTTCGCTACTTACCCTAAAGTTTAAAAAAACTTCTTGTAGCGTGTTCTTTAACATTTTTTTGTTTTTCACTTTCTTGCCAACCAAATAATAAACAATAGCAATACTTACAGGCGAAACCATCGGTTTTTGGTAGCGTGAGAAAATTAATTCTAAACACTTAGTGCAAGTTTCGTTTTGATCCGAATTGCCATTCAGCCAATCTATAATAACATTGGCGTCAACAAAAATAGTCCGCATTAAGATTTAAATTCTTTTTTGTAATTACGGTGATTCCCTAATTTAAAAATACCTGATAATTTATTAATTTCTGGTGAATGAAATTGATATTCTCCCTTTGATTTATTTTTCTTAACCGCAATGTATGTTGCCAGAAAATCTTCTACGATAGAGGATAATGACTCATCCTCTTGCTCCACATATTTTTTTGCTTCCAGAATTATATCTGGATCACAAGTTAAAGTAAGTTTGGTTTTATTCTTTTGTTTCATCCTTCAATTATACGTATCTATTTTTTAAAAATACGTATATTTATTTTTTTATCGACAAATTTCTTCATTTGATAGATTTATTGAAGGTTGTAGTAATTGTAGGCATATATTTGCGTCTCATTTATGGCAAAGAGAAGTTTTAATAGCAATGGTAACCTCAAACAGGAACCAGAAAAAGCAAAAATTACCAAGGAAAGTTTAAGCGAGGCTCTTTCATTGTTCGCTTACATAAAGCCTTTTAGAGGCAAGTTTATTTTGAGTTTAGTTTTCATCGCCTTATCGGCATTTAGTACCATGATTTTTCCATTTTTATTGGGGAAAATGATTGATGCTGCGGCACCCGGGGCTCAAGTGCAATTACCCCAAGCCAGCATGAACACAGAGTCTTTGGGCTTCAACTTAAAAACAGTACAATGGAGTTTAAATACTATTTTACTTTTACTATTTCTTCAACTTTCGGTTCAAACCATCTTTTCTTTTATGCGTATTTACCTGTTAACCGAGGTGGGCGAAAAATCATTGGCCAATATGCGCACAGATTTATATGGAAAGTTATTGAGTCAGCCTATGAGTTTTTACAGCGACCAAAGAGTTGGCGATTTGACCAATAGAATAAGCTCCGATTTATCTCAAATTCAAGACGCCATTTCATTCACATTGGCCGAATTTTTAAGAGGAATTTTTACCCTAATCATTGGTCTAAGTTTTATCTTTTGGATATCTGTAGAATTGGCTTTGGTAATGCTTGCTGTAGTTCCATTAATCGCTGTTGTGGCAGTATTATTTGGGGTTCGCATTAGAAAAATGGCTAGAAAAGCCCAAGACCAATTGGCCGAAAGTGGCACCATTGTTCAAGAAACATTTCAAGGGATTTCTATTGTGAAAGCCTTTACCAGCGAATCTTATGAAATGAAAAGGTATCGCAAAAGTATTTTTGGGGTAGTAGAAACAGCCATTTCAAACGCCCGCTACCGTGGAGCTTTTGTGAGCTTTATGATTTTTAGTGTTTTTGGGGCCATTGCTTTTGTGATGTGGTATGGCGCAGGCATGATTAAGAGTGGCGATTTAAGTGCAGGCGATTTAACCATGTTTGTTATTTTTTCTGCCTTTGTTGGTGGAACTTTTGCAGGTTTTGCAGATATGTTTAGTCAGCTACAAAAAACTTTAGGTGCCACTCAAAGGGTCAGAGAGTTATTGCGCGAAGGTGGCGAGGAGGTTGATTTAATCATGAATGAAGCACCCTTAATACACCGCATCAAAGGGAATGTGAAATTTGAAAATGTTGCTTTTTCTTATCCTTCACGCAAAGATGTACAGGTATTGAGAAATATAAATTTGGAGGTAAATTACGGCGAGCAAGTGGCATTGGTTGGCCCAAGTGGCGCTGGTAAAAGTACCATTGCCTCTCTTTTATTGAAATTTTATGAGCCTACTAGCGGACAAATATTTTTTGATGGTATTAACAGTGAAGAATTTGGATTAACAGAATTAAGAAAACAAATTGCTTTTGTGCCTCAAGATGTGATCCTTTTTGGTGGCACCATCAAAGAAAATATAGCCTATGGCAAACCTAATGCGAGCGGTGAAGAAATTTATGCAGCAGCGCAAAAGGCAAATGCACATGAGTTTATTCAACGGTTTCCTGAGGCATACGAAACAGTGGTTGGCGAGCGTGGTATTAAATTAAGCGGTGGTCAACGTCAGCGAATTGCCATTGCCAGAGCAATATTAAAAGATCCGGCCATCTTGTTGCTTGATGAAGCTACAAGTTCATTGGATAGTGAAAGCGAACAATTGGTTCAAGAAGCCTTAGAATATTTAATGAAGGGACGCACCAGCTTTGTTATTGCACATCGTTTATCTACTGTAAGAAATGCACATAAAATTATTGTAATCGACAAAGGTACCGTTCAAGAAATGGGTAAGCATGATGAGTTAATGGCAAACCCAAGCGGAATTTATAGGAAATTGGTAGATTTGCAATTGGAATGGTCATCCCTTGAGAAATAGCACATTGCAATTCAAAATTTATAAAAGTTTTTTCAATTGCTAAATTAAAATAAATTTGCCCTTATTTATATGGTTATGGTTTCGGCCTGAACCAATAAATATAGATTAAAACCATTCTAATAAGTCACTATGTCGGAATTTCAATTGGTAATGCCCAAAATGGGTGAGAGTATTGCAGAAGCAACTATTATTCGTTGGACAAAAAATGAAGGAGACATGATTGCTCCTGATGAAACTGTTCTAGAAATTGCTACAGATAAAGTAGATTCTGAGGTGCCTTCTCCCAAAGGAGGAAGATTAGTAAAAATTCTTTTCAAAGAAGGTGATGTGGTTCCTGTGAATGCACCAATTGCAATCATTGCTTTGGAAGGATCAACAGCTGCTGCAGCCCCTGCAACTGTCGCCCCAAAAGTGGAAGCGCCAGTTGAGGTAAAAGCTGCTGTTCAATCTGTTGAAAATACAATGGCATCGGTTCAGCAAACCACTGCACCAATTGGTGGAAGTAGGTTTTACTCTCCTTTGGTTTTAAATATTGCCCGTGCCGAAAATGTTAGCATGGCTGTTTTAGAAACTATCCCAGGCACAGGTGCAGAAGGAAGAGTTACCAAACGCGATATTTTAAGCTATTTACAAAGCGGTAATAACAATGCTGCATCAACTCCTGCTGCATCTAAAATAGTTTCTGCTCCTGTTGTTTCAGCACCTGCTGCTTCAACCACGCCAGCCGCTCCTGCCGCAAAAGCAGCCATTAGCTTATCTGGTGGAGACGAAGTAATAGAAATGGACCGCATGCGTAAACTCATCGCAGATCACATGGTAATGAGCAAGCATACTAGTCCGCATGTTACCTCATTTGTTGAAGCAGATGTAACCAATATGGTTAATTGGAGAGCAAAGGCTAAAAAAGTATACGAGATAAGAGAAGGTGAGAACATTACTTTTACGCCAATGTTTATTGAGTGTGTGGTAAAAGCCATCAAAGATTTCCCAATGATCAATGTAACAGTTGATGGCTATAATATTATCAAGCGCAAAGCTATCAATATTGGCATGGCAGCAGCTTTGCCAAGTGGTAACTTAATTGTGCCAGTTATAAAAAATGCTGATAGCATGAATATGGTTGGACTAACCAAATCGGTGAATGCCATGGCCAATAAAGCAAGAGCAAATAAATTGGCACCAGACGATATTCAAGGTGGAACCTTCACCTTAACCAATGTTGGTGGATTTGGAAACCTAATGGGAACTCCCATTATCAACCAACCACAAGTAGCAATTATGGCTACAGGCTCCATTAAGAAAAAACCTGCTGTACTCGAAACAGAAATGGGCGACGTTATTGCAATCCGTCACATGATGTTCCTCAGCCTTAGCTACGATCACCGCGTAGTAGATGGCTCTCTAGGCGGCAGCTTCCTAAAACGCGTAGCCGACTACATGGAGCAATGGGACGTTAATAGAGAAATATAGAAGAAAGAAGGGGAGTTGTGGAGAGAGGGAGAAGGCCTAAGGACCCAACCCCGACCTTCAGGTTGGGGATAATTCGGGCGGACAACACCCAACCCCGACCTTCAGGTTGAGGATTCGGGCGGACAATACCCAACCCCGACCTTCAGGTTGAGGATTCGGGTGGACAATACCCAATCCCGACCTTCTCTGGTAAACGAAGCCTTGGCGTAGGTTACAGTTTGACGATATAAAAAAAAGGTGGGCTTGCTCACCTTTTTTTTGGGTCACCCCCTCTCCAAGTCACCCCCTCTCCAAGTCACCCCCTCTCCAAGTCACCCCCTCTCCAAGTCACCCCCTCTCCAAGTCACCCCCTCTCCAAGTCACCCCCTCT
>CANKQY010000121.1 GCA_947485745.1 Bacteroidota bacterium | reverse complement strand
CTATCAAAATACAACCTCAGAGAGGATTTAGTTGAAGCGTTCAAGTTGCAACTTCAAAAATTTTTTAAATTCAATCACCTGGATTTAATTAATTCAATAACAACACTTGAACGAGAAGTTGCGAATACAGATGTAAAATTGAAATCATTAGATGAAAAATTTTGGCTTTCATCAAATAATTTATCATCGGAAAAATATCAATTATTCCAAGACCAAATTATGCAGGAAAAAGCTGAAAAAGAACAACGTTTGTATGATCTTCGTAAAAAGTTATCTAACTCCGAAATATTCATTAATGAAGCAATTGAAATAGCCCGAAACATACAGTATTATTGGGATTCTTCAGACCTTGAGACCAAATTGAAATTACAGAAAACAGTATTCCCAAAGGGGTTATTGATTAACCCGTCACATAGGGGTTATCTAACTCGCCATGTGAATTATTTTTTCCGCAGAATCCCTTTGTTTTCAAGGTCTTTGCAATGGCGTAAAACAAAAAAAGTCACCGTTTCTGGTGACTTTCCTCTCTTAGTAGCGGGGAGCAGGATCGAACTGCCGACCTCAGGGTTATGAATCCTGTGCTCTAACCAACTGAGCTACCCCGCCATATTCGAACTTTTTAATGCAGCTTCGATCTGCCCTCCATCTCTGAAGGTTATGAATCCGGAGTTTATCCCGACTTCCTCGTCGGGACTCTAACCAACTGAGCTACCCCGCCATATTCGAACTTTTTAATGCAGCTTCGATCTGCCCTCCATCTCTGAAGGTTATGAATCCGAAGTTTATCCCGACTTCCTCGTCGGGACTCTAACCAACTGAGCCACCCCGCCATTTTCGAACTTTTTAATGCAGTTTCGATCTGCCCTCCATCTCTGAAGGTTATGAATCCGGAGTTTATCCCGACTTCCTCGTCGGGACTCTAACCAACTGAGCTACCCCGCCATATTCCAACTTTTTAATGCAGCTTCGATCTGCCAAACCTAGCAAATAACCTTTATAAAACAACGTCACCCTGAGCCTGTCGAAGGGCTGTCACCATGATCTTGCCTGAGGACTATTTTAAAGGGCTGCAAACATAAACATTTAATTTTTTGAAAAAAATATTTTATTCAATATCATAATATTTATCCTTTTGCGTTTGTACTAGCATAGTAGGGTTTTTAAAGTCGTCTAAGAATCAGCACAATCAACATAGATTTGCACAATCACGACTTATAATTTATGAACTATTTTTATAATTGCGTTAACTTTGTAAAGTATAATTAGGCTAAAATGAGAAGAAAAAAAGTATTAATAGGTGGAATAACAATTGCAATTGTAACCTTAGTTACCTTAGTATTTGTTAGCTATCCGCCTTTTGATGCCACCAGCCGTGCTAATAAAAAAACTAGTAAAGTTGGTTTTCCTGGTTTTGGTATCTGGCTCCCACCAGATTATGAAGTGCATGGCATAGATGTATCTCGCTATCAAGGAAAAATTAATTGGGAATCAGTTGTTGCCCACACATCAAATGACGTTGACATCAAATTTGCATTTATAAAAGCTACCGAAGGCAGAACTCTCAGAGATAATCGTTTCTTCGAAAATTGGAGAAATGCTAAAGAAAGCAACATGCTTAGAGGTGCCTACCATTTCTTTCGTCCACACCTTACCGCCGATGAACAATTCAATTTGTTTAAAGGCATGGTGAAATTAGAAAAAGAAGACCTTCCTCCTGTTTTAGATGTTGAAATGAGAGGTAGCACCCCGCCTGCTCGCATGCAAAAAAGTGTAAAACGCTGGTTAGTCCTTGCAGAAAAACATTACGGTGTTACCCCCATTTTATATACTAGCTATTCTTTCTACAAACATTATTTTAGTGGCAAAGAATTCGAAAAATATCCTTTGTGGATTGCCCATTATGCAACAGACGACCTAAACAGGCTAACCAAAAAATGGGAGTTCTGGCAACACAACGAAGATGGAAAAGTAAAAGGCATTCAAGGTCATGTTGATTTTAACGTATTCAAAGGAGAGTATAGAGACCTGCTAAACCTTTGCAAAAAATAAACACTATTTTTTCTTGGCTATAACAATAAGGTAGGTATATAATGCAGCACCTATTGCAAAAAATGCTATGTAATAATACTTTTCCTTCAGGTAAAAATCATAGCTTAAGTAGGCCATCATGCCATAAATTAAGGCAAGCTTTATTCCCTTTTCTGTTGAATAACTTTTAAACAGACGAGGTAATACCCAATAAACCATTACCAAAGCCAAGGCAATTAATGCCAGTATGATTATCCAATTATTTTGAGGCTTTAGTATTTCCATGTAGGTTCAATAGTTTTAATAATTTATAATAGATGGCTGTGTTCTCGTAAATGCCGGCAAATTCGGCAGCTCCCGGCCCAAAAGCAAATACAGGAACCATAATACCGCTGTGATTTTTATTGGCATAATTAGCTATAAATGTAGATTTATTTTCCTTATTTTCTAATAAAGAGAGTCCACCTGTTTCATGATCGGCCGTAACTACTACAAGCGTGTTTCCATCTTTGGCAGCTGCATCTAAAACAACGTTTAATACACTATTAAAATCTAATAATTCATCCTTCATGTACTCAAAATTATTTTCATGTCCACCCCAATCTATCTGAGAACCTTCAACCATGATAAAGGATTTCTCATAATACTTATTCAAATTCTTCTGTGCCATTTGGGTGGCTTTTAACAAATAATCTCCCCTACCAGCCTGCATGGTTTTTATTTCATCATTGGCTACAGTATAAATAAGTCTCTTGGCATCAATTTCAATTAAATTGGTATCAACAGCAATTGTATAACCCATTTCATTTAACTCAGTAAATAAATTGCGTTTGTCTTTCCTTTCTGTAAAAAACTTTTTACCCCCACCTATAGCTATATCACAATTTTTACGAATCATAAATTCTGCTATCTCTTCTTGCGATTTCCTTGAGGCAACATGCGCATAAAAAGCTGCTGGGGTGGCATGCGTAATAGATGAAGTTACAACAACTGCGGTTCCCCATTCTTGCTCCTTTAAACGCTCAAACAAACCCATTGATTCTTTGCCTAAACTATCCACTCCAATTGCACCATTATTGGTCTTTTTACCTATTGAAAATACGGTTGCTCCTGCACCACTATCTGTTACATAATTATCTGCAGAGGCTGTTTTACTTAATCCAATTACCGGAAATCTTTCAAAGGCATTTTGACCACTATAACCCGCCATTGCACCTGTAATTTGGGCCAAACCCATTCCATCTCCAATCAAAAAAACTACTTTTGTTGGTTTCTTGGGCTTCTTATCTTTGGCATTTAAGTTCGGTTCGAACCAAATAAATATTACTGAAATTAAACAAATCTTAAGAAGGGTATTGCGCATATTTTTTTATTTAGCTGCAAAGATGGTTAAAACTCGCAACATATTGTTGAATTTTCATTTGTCCTAAACCAACTCATAACTTTTACCAGGTAAGGGCCGCACATAACCGCCAAACTCAAGTTCTAAGAGCCTTAACGCCAATGTCCCAGGATCGGTATTGAGCTCAAATGCCATCAAATCAACATTGCATTTTCCTTTGTTCCTAATGTATTCAATCAAGGTATTTTCTTCCTTAGTCAACAAACTAAATAAATCAGGCTTGGGCGCCTGCTTCTTACTTTTTTCCCAGCCCATTAATTGTATCAAATCATCTGCACAAGTAATCATTGATGCCTTGTGATCCCTTATAAGGTAATTACAGCCCAGCGAATAATAATCGCTAACCCTGCCGGGCAAAACCATAATGTCTCTATTATACGAATGCGCAATTTCTGCCGTAATTCGTGCCCCGCCTTTTATAGCCGTTTCTGGTACTACCAAAACATCACTCATTCCTGCAACAATTCTATTTCGCTTTGGAAAGTTTTCTCTATCTGGATTAGTACCACTTGTAAATTCAGTTAACAAGCCTCCACACAACAACATTTTCTTTGCCAATTGCTGGTGTTGACTGGGATAAATCCTATCTAACCCATGCGCCAAAACACCAATATTTGAAATTTGATGCTCAATACATGCTTTATGAGCTATACCATCTATGCCCAATGCCAAACCACTAATTACCTCTATGTTGTGTTCCTTTAAATCTTGAACCAATTGTTGTGTAAATGCCCTTCCATATTCGCTGGCTTTTCTTGTACCTACTATACCTATAAGCCTTGTTGGGTTCAAATCGAAATTACCTAAGCCAAATAACAAAGTAGGTGCATCTTGCAAATCTCTTAATCGATATGGATAGGCTTCATCCAAATAAAAATAAGCTTTAATTTGGTGCTTCTCTATAAAAATCATCTCCTTTTCTGCTAAATCAAAATTACTGAAAGTAGCAATGTTATTGGCCAAAACACCGCCAATTCCAGGTATTTTTAAAAGTTTGGATTTACGCTCCTTAAAAATAGCTTCCACACCTCCACAATAACTAATGAGATTTTTAATCAGTACATCTCCAATTCCTGGTATCAGTTTTAAGGAGATTTGGTAAAATAAGTCTGGGGTAGTTGGCATAGGTGTAGTTTTGAGGTATGAGGTATGAGTTATGAGTTTTTAGGTAAGAATTAAGAGTTAATTCTTCACTCATACCTCTTAATTTTTAAAATAAACTGTTTAAGGTATACTGAATAGTTTTATCAATTGCGGCCTGTGCATCGGTGCTAAATTTTTGGTTAATTCTATTGGCAATTATGGCGTTAACGGAAATTGCCTTGAACCCAAACAACTTACTTAAACCTAGGATTGCGGCGGTTTCCATCTCAAAGTTTGTTACTCGCAATCCGTTTATTCT
>CANKQY010000120.1 GCA_947485745.1 Bacteroidota bacterium | reverse complement strand
TTCTTCGGAAATAACAAAGGTTCGGAGAGAAACGCCGTATAACATTTGTACATCTAATTTCTTCTTTTCACCAACTTCAAGCGCTGTAACACTCATTTTATAAGGTTGTCTGCCTACATAAGTAAAAAGTAATTCTAAAGGAATACCGGCAGGAACTTGGAGTTGAAATGTACCTTTATCGTTACTTCCCCCAAAAATATTTTGGTTCAGCACGGTAATATTTACATCAGCTATGCTTCTGCCAATTGAATCTGTAATGGTGCCAAACAATACCCCATTCTTTTGTGCCAATGTTCTAAAGGGGAACAAACACAATAGAATGAGCAGTTTTGAAAGAAAATTACGGCAAATCAAATTCAACTTATCACTAACGATTAAGAAGGGTTGCTAGTATCTGAACCCAATTTTTTTAAGCTAGCTATTGTATTTACTGGATCTTTGGAAGCAAAAACATAATTCCCTGCAACTAATACATTTGCGCCTGCCGCCAATAATTTTGGACCAGTATGTTCATTTACGCCACCATCAATTTCAATTAAGCAGTTTGAGCCACTTGCTAGGATGAGGGCTTTTAAATCGGCGCATTTGGTATAGGTTTGCTCTATGAATTTTTGACCGCCAAAGCCAGGATTTACGCTCATCATACAAACCAAATCAATGTCTTTGATGATGTCTTTGAGCAAATGAATAGGAGTGTGTGGGTTAATAGCCACGCCTGCTTTCATTCCTTCCTCTTTAATGGCGCCAATAGTGCGGTGTAAATGGATACAAGCTTCGTAGTGAACTGATAATATTTCTGCTCCAACTTCCTTAAAATCTTTGATATAACGCTCTGGTTGTACAATCATTAAATGCACATCCAAAGGCTTTTTGGCCAATTTTTGGATAGATTTAATAATGGGAAAACCGAAAGAAATGTTTGGCACAAATACGCCATCCATCACATCTATATGAAACCAATCAGCCTCGCTGTTATTGATCATTTCTATGTCTCTGCCTAAATTTGCAAAATCTGCCGATAATACAGAAGGGGCTATAATTGGAAAAATCATGGGACGAAGATAAGTGAAATTCTGAATTCAGAATTCTGAATTCAGAATTATCTGTAACTTATTTGGAAATGTACTTAGGGTATTTCCTAAACCAGCTCTTGATTTTCATGCTAATTACGCCTCCAACTGCTTCTTGTATGATTCCTTTGGATATTTTGGATTCGCCTTTGGTGCGGTCGGTAAAAATGATGGGAACTTCCTCAATTTTAAATCCGTGTTTCCAGGCGGTAAATTTCATTTCAATTTGAAAGGCATAACCTCTAAATTTAATGTTATCTAGTTCTATAAATGACAATACCGAACGGTGGTAACCTACAAATCCTGCGGTGGTATCTCTTATGCTCATGCCAGTAATGTAGCGAACGTAAGCTGAGGCAAAATAACTCATCATTACCCTGCTCATGGGCCAATTAACAACATTAACGCCTGTTTTGTAGCGCGAGCCTATGGCAACTTCTGCTCCCTCACACAAAGCCTCATACAGTTTTGGTAAATCATTTGGGTTATGCGAAAAATCGGCATCCATTTCAAAAATATAGTCGTAACCTTGGTTCAAACACCATTTAAACCCATCAATATAGGCTGTTCCTAACCCGTTTTTTTCTTTCCTTTCAAGTAGGTGGAGGTTGAGTGTAAACTCATGTTGTTGTAGTTTTTTTACAATCAACCCGGTTCCATCAGGTGAATTATCATCTACTATGAGCACGTCGAAAGTTTGGTGCAGGCTAAATACGGCACGAATAATCTCTTCGATATTTTCGCATTCGTTATAGGTTGGTATGATGACTATTTTCTTTAACAAGGTCTTCAAACTTAACTTTTCATAAGCAAAAATTCAAAATTATGTAGAATAAATGCTTAATTAGCGGCTATGAACAACAGCAACAAATGTGTTTTTCTCGATAGAGATGGGGTCATTAACAAGGAAATAGGCGATTATATTAAGCGTTTTGAAGATTTTGAAATTTTACCTCATGTGAGGCATGGTTTGAAAATTTTGACCGAAGCTGGGTTCAAATTAATCATTATTACCAACCAAGGTGGTATTGCTAAAGGAATGTATAACAGGTCTGAAATGGATAAAATGCACGCCTATTTATCGGAAGAATTAAGTGAAGCGGGAATAAAATTTGATGATATTTATTTTTGTCCCCACCACCCAGAAAAAGGCAATTGCTTGTGCCGCAAACCAGAATCATTATTGGTAGAAAAAGCCATTAGTAAGCATGGGATCAACCCGAAATTAAGTTACTTTATTGGTGATAAGGAAAGAGATATTGTGTGTGGCCAAGGTGCTGGTGTAACAGGGATTTTAATTGAACCCAATGAAAATTGGATTACTTTAGCTGAACAAATTATTTTGAACCAAAATTTATCCGCATGAAAAACAAACTCAACTTATTAGACAGTACCATGCTGGTAATGGGCAGCATGATTGGTTCAGGCATATTTATTGTTTCTGCAGGTATGCTGCGAGATTTAGGTAGCATAGAAAATCTATTGCTGGCTTGGATAGTTACAGGCGTACTTACCTTATTGGCTGCCTTAAGTTATGCAGAGCTAGGAGCTGCAATGCCCAAGGCGGGCGGGCAATACATCTATTTAAAGGAGGCTTATGGCAAATTGTTTGGCTTTTTATATGGCTGGACCTTATTTACAGTAATACAAACTGGAACCATTGCTGCAGTGGCTGTGGCCTTTGCAAAATTTACTGGAGTACTCTTTCCAATTATATCTGAGAAAAATATTTTAATTCAATTGGGCGGCTTCAAAATTTCCTCTGTTCAAGTTTTAGGTATTATTATTATTTGGTTGCTCACCATTAGCAATTTTAGGGAGGTTAAAAAAGGTGCCTTTATTCAAAATGTATTTACCATTAGCAAAATTGTGGCTATTTTATTTGTTATTTTGGCGGGAATATTTTTTATTAGCAACAGTGAAAGTGTTCAATGGATTTGGGATTGGAACAAACTTTCTTTAAAAGGAATTGGCATAGGATTGTTTTCTGCAGCTTTGGTTGGTTCTATATTTTCTAGTGATGCTTGGAACAACATTACTTTTACCGCGGGCGAAATTGACAAGCCAGAAAAGAACTTGCCAAGAGCCTTAATTTTAGGAACTGGGGGCGTTACTTTGTTATACCTTTTTTGCAATGTTATTTATGTAAAAGCATTGTCTTCAGATCAAATTCAACATGCAGAATTTGATAGGGTAGGAACGCTTTTAATGAACACAGTTTTTGGCGAAACAGGCGCTTGGTTCATGGCAATACTCATCATGATTTCTACTTTTGGCTGTATCAATGGCTTAACATTGAGTGGCTCAAGAGTTTATTATGCTATGGCTAAAGATGGCTATTTTTTAAAGTCGGCAGCAACTTTAAACAAAAACGAATCGCCACAAAAAGCATTAATTATGCAGGCGGTATGGACAAGCGTTTTAACGCTAAGTGGTTCGTATGGAGATTTATTAGATTATGTGGTTTTTGCAGTACTACTATTCTATATTCTTACTGTTGCCGGTGTATTTGTGCTTAGGTTCAAACAGCCAAATTTAGCAAGGCCTTATAAGGTTTTGGCTTATCCAATTGTGCCAGCTTTGTATATTATTATGGCAAGTATTGTTTGTGTGAGCTTGTTAATTTATAAGCCAGATTATAGTTATCCTGGCTTAGCCATTGTATTGTTGGGCGTGCCTGTTTATTATTTTATGCAATCAAAATCTGCATGAGGAAATTGCTTTTTTTTTTCGTTTTATTTGTGCTGAACCAATACCTGGTTATGGGGCAGGATAAACCGCAAAAGGAAGTAAGCTATAGCGTTTCTGGGCAAATGTTGCATGCTTGGTTCTATGCACACAGCGAGGTCATATCACAATACAAAGGTGTAATTGGTTCAGGCATACAAATAGATTTGAACCGCTATAGAAAAGATGAGCTTGCCTATCAATACGCGCACCGCCATTACAATTCTGGCTTTGGATTTCAATATGTCAAATTCTCTCACAAAGATTTAGGTGAAGCTGCTAACTTATATTATTTCTTAGAGCCTTTTTTAATAGAAGGTAAAAAGGCTTCGCTTCGCTTAAGGGCGGCGGGCGGACTAAATTATGGGAGCAATCCTTATAACAAAGAAACCAATCCAGAAAATGATGCCTATAGTTCTCCTATAAATGGCTATTTGGGATTAGGAATGAGCCTTAATTTTGCATTAGGTAAAAAGCTGCAAATGATGCTAAATACCACCTATTCCCATTTTTCTAATGGCAATACCAAGAACCCCAATACAGGGGTAAACTATCCCAATATTGGTGTTGGCTTGGAGTATAAACTTATAACAAAGAATGTGCCTCTTGGCAAGATGCTTTTTTACAAAGAACATTGGCGATACGATGTTGAATTTTTGTTTTCTAATAAGTCGCTGCCAACCCAAAGAGATATGCGCTTTTGGGCTTATGGTTTAAACATGCAAGCCTCTTACCAAGTGCATCCAATTCATGCATTTACATTAGGTGTAGAAGGCATAATAGACAATAGTATGAGGTCGGCACTTGACAGCTCTGTTTATACTTATAACCTTGATTTAGACCATCGCTTGGTGGGCGTTTTGTTAGGCCACGAATTCTTATTCAACCGCATGATTTTTAGTCAGCAATTGGGTTATTACGTTTACAAAGAAATTCCCGACAATGTGCTTCGAAATTTTTATCATAGATGGGGAATCAATTACAAATTAAGTCGTAACGTTATGTTAGGTATTAACCTGAATGCAAATTTGCAAAAGGCCTTTATTTTTGATGGTAGATTGATTTTTTCTTTGTACAAATAGTTCAAGTTTCGCAGCTCAAAAGATAGATGGAACTGGAGAAAAAAGTTTCACAAAGAAAATAATA
>CANKQY010000119.1 GCA_947485745.1 Bacteroidota bacterium | reverse complement strand
TGGTTTTTTGAATGCCGCTGCAGAAGATGAGCGCTATATTGGTAAAGACCGCTTTGCAGTAAGGAAACAGATTGCAATTGATTTAGAGGAAGCCGGACATATTTTAAAAATTGAAGAGTATAAAAATCAGGTTGGAACCAGCGAAAGAACAGGCGCGGTTATTGAACCAAGATTGAGTTTACAGTGGTGGATAGACATGAAGAAATTCATGGAAAAGAACCCGGAAGTTTTGGCGTCGGTGATGAACGATGAAATCAAGTTTCATCCTGCCAAAATGAAAAATACCTACAGGCATTGGTTAGAAAACATCAAAGATTGGTGCATTAGCCGCCAGCTTTGGTGGGGCCAACGCATACCCGCTTGGTACGATGAAAACAACCAATTTGTAGCAGTTGCCAAAACCGAAGAAGAAGCCCAACTAATAGCTCAATCAAAAAACAGCCAGCAGCCAGAAGCTAGCAGCCAGAGGCCTTTGCGGCTCCACCAAGACGAAGACGTACTCGACACATGGTTCAGTTCATGGTTATGGCCAATTTCTGTTTTCGACGGATTTGAGAACCCAGAGAATGATGACATCAAACATTTTTATCCAACCAACGATTTGGTAACTGCTCCAGAGATCTTGTTCTTTTGGGTGGCACGTATGATTATGGCGGGTTATGAATACAGAGGAGAGAAGCCTTTTAGCAATGTTTATTATACCGGCATTGTGCGCGATAAGCAACGCCGTAAGATGAGTAAATCATTGGGTAATTCGCCCGATCCTTTAGATTTAATTAAGCAATTTGGAGCCGATGGTGTGCGCATGGGAATGCTCATTTGTTCACCTGCTGGTAATGATATTTTATACGATGATAGTCAGGTAGAACAAGGAAGAAATTTTGCCAATAAAATATGGAATGCCTTTAGGTTAGTAAAAGGCTGGGAAGTGAAGCCAGATGCTGGTTTTGCAAAAGAAATATTGGATGCAAATGTATTGAGTGCTAATTGGTTTGCAGGCAGGTTATCGCAAGCATTATTGGATATAGAAGATAAGTATAAAGACTACCGCTTAAGTGAGGCTTTGATGAGTATTTATAAACTCATATGGGACGATTTTTGTGCTTGGTATTTAGAAATGATCAAGCCAGTTTATGGTGAACCCATGAACGAAAGTACCTATCAAACCACCCTTGGTTTCTTCGAAGAATTGATGAAACTATTGCATCCATTTATGCCATTTATCACCGAAGAAATTTGGCAAAATATGGCTGAACGCAAATCAGGAGAATCAATTTGTATTGCCAATTATCCAATTCCGAGTAAGGCTGTATCACCAGATTTGTCGAGGGTTTTTGAAACAATACAACAAATTCGCAATCTAAGGAATGCAAAAGGATTGAGTCCGAAAGAAGCATTTGAAATTTCTATTAAAGCCAACGATAAAAGTTTGTATTTGCCTTATTCATTTTTGATCCAAAAGTTGGCCAATGTCAGCGCCATTCATTTTGTAGAATCACAACCAGCAGGTAGCACTTTGTTGCCAGTAGATACCGATGAAGTATTTGTTGTGTTGAACCTACAAATAGATGAAGCAGCCGAGCGCGAAAAAATGGAGAAGGAAATAGATTACCTTGAGGGCTTCATGAAATCTGCAGATGCGAAGCTTACTAACGAAAAATTTGTAGCCAATGCCAAGCCAGAATTAGTAGAAAAAGAACGCCAAAAACGCGCAGATGCCTCAGCCAAAATCGAAGTTCTGCGTAAAAGCTTAGGCGTATAAATGGATGGTTTTCACTACAAAAAAACAGAATTAACGATTGAAAAACTAAAAACAAAAAATTGTTCCTTAGTTTCTTGGTAGTAAAATCTAAATTAAAAAAATAAAATTTTTCCTTAGTCTTTGTAGTAAAAACTAAAGTTTTAAAACTCCAAGTTCATACCATCAAAGGTGCCACTGCTCATGAGGAGCAGGTTTTCTTTGCCAGAGTAATGTTGGTCGATAAATTTTCTTAATTCATTTTTATCAGTAAACACGTTTACGTTTTCTCCAAATCCGTTTGCCACTTCAATAGGATTAAGCATAGGCATTTTCTTAATCTCTAAAGCATGTTTACTAAATAATACTGCTCTCGTATTTGCCTTGGCTAAAGTGTCTTTATAATGGGGTAAAAAGTCTTTGTTTAAACTACTATAAGTATGCAATTCATACACAGCAATTAGCTTGCGTTCTGGATACAATTCTCGCACAGCATTTACGGTGGCTCTTAGCTTAGATGGCGCATGCGCAAAGTCGCGGATAACCAAACTGTATGCCGTTTCTTTAATGGTTTCCAATCGTTTGGCAGTGCCTTTAAAACTTTGTATGGCTTCGTAAAATTGTTCTTGGTTCAAACCGACTTTTATACAAGCATGTTTGGCCGCCATCATGTTTTGTAAATTGTGTGTGCCAAAAAATGATAGAAATACTGGAGCTGGAAAATTGGTGACAGAAGTAGGTAATAAAAAATGTCCATTTGAAACAGAAAATGCAGGAGTTTCGTAAGGTATTTTTTTGCAAACTGTTTCGGTTTGATCTAATAATTTTTTCACTTCAGGGTCGGATGCACAATAGATGATAGAGCCATCTGCAGAAATGTCTTTTACAAATTTTTCGAACTGCCACAAGTAATTTTCAAAGGTTGGAAACACATTGATATGGTCCCAAGCTATGCCGGTAATAATACCAATATTAGCTTGATAAACATGGAATTTTGGTCGCAAATCAATAGGGGAGGTGAGGTATTCATCGCCTTCAAAAACTGCTATTTTAGAGGTATGACTAAAGCCTACCATGGTTTCAAATCCTTCTAATTGAGAGCCTACCAAATAATCAAATTCCATTTTGTGGTAATTCAATACATGCAAAATCATGGCCGTGGTGGTTGTTTTGCCATGACTACCGCCAACAACAATTCTTAGCTTGTCTTTGGTTTGCTCATACATGTATTCTGGAAACGAATATATTTTTAAGCCCAATTCTTGTGCGCGCATTAATTCTGGATTGTCTTGGCGTGCATGCATACCCAAAATAATGGCATCTATTTCTTTCGTTATTATAGCAGGTTGCCAACCAAATTGCTCAGGTAATATACCATACTTTTTCAAACGAGAAAGTGCAGGTTCATATATTTCATCATCGGTTCCTGTTACCTGGTAACCTTTTTTATGAAATGCAATTGCCATATTGTGCATTACTGCGCCTCCAATAGATATAAAGTGTATGTGCATGATTTTATTTTTTTATTTGACTAGGAATTGGGGTTTGATTCATTTGATTTTGAAGATTGCTCAGGCTATCGTTTTGCAAGGCTATGCATGAAATTTCTTTACCTATTTCATCAAAGCAGATTTCACTAATGAGTTCATTGTATCGGTATTCTTCTTTGCGCATCACTTTTCCGTTTAGGTAGAAAGTAGAACAATAACCATTCGATTTGTCGTCCTTGAAATTCCAGCTTTGAAATACACTTCCATTGGGGTAAAAATATTTCCAATTGCCTTCTTTTTTACCTTGTATAAAAACACCTGAAGAGGTTTTAATTCCACCTTTGGTGAAGTATTGAAAGAAGCCATTTTCAATTTCAGAACTGCCCTCAATTTTACTGTATGAGCCTGTCATTTGTACCTTCTTAGATGGATAATAAAAATCAATTACATTAATTTGTTCAAGGTCTTTTTGAGTGGTGCGCATAAAGGCAGCTTCCTTTTTTTTACAAGGCTTCCAAGCGTTATTGTAATACAAAGTATCTTGCGCTAATACTAGGTTTGCGCTGCAAAAAATCATGATTAAAAACACCAAATAATTATTTCGGTTCGAACCAAAAACAAATGAAAAGGATTGTAATAATTGGATTTTCACAACTAACAAGATTAATCAATTTTTTATTAATTTTTGAGTGCTTTTTATAAAATTGCCATAAAGCATTAAATAGCTTATAAATACAAAATTGTACCTAAATTGCTAACAAAGTTGCTGCTTTTTGCTTTCCTTTTTTTTCTCATTGAAAGGAATAGCTCAAACTGTTGCTAATTTTTCGACCAACTTAAAAGTGCTCCTGTTCCATCCGATGAATATATTTTCTTTGCAACGGGCTATGGCCGCTGAGGAAAATTCACCACCCTCAAAGGCAATGTTACCTTGTTTCGCTGATTAATTTTACTAAACTTGCTACATGGAATTATTTACAATTGATGCGGGATATTTTAAATTGGATGGTGGTGCCATGTTTGGCGTGGTGCCTAAGAGTATATGGAATAAGGCAAATCCTGCCGACGAAAATAATATGATCCGCATGGCTTTGCGCTGTTTATTGGTTCAAGACGGAAATAGATTAATGCTCATTGATAATGGTTTGGGTAATAAGCAAGATGACAAATTCTTTGACCACTATTTCTTGCATGGCGATGATAGCCTCGAAAAATCATTGAACAAACATGGCTTTACCAAAGCAGATATCACCGATATGGTTTTAACCCATTTGCATTTTGATCATTGCGGTGGGAGCATAGAATTTAATAGCGATAGAACCAAATACCAAACTGCCTTTCCTAATGCCACCTATTGGGTTGGAGAGGAGCATTGGAATGAGAGCATTGCGCCAAATCCGAGAGAAAAAGCAAGCTTCTTAAAAGAAAATATTTTGCCCATTCAAGAAAGTGGTCAGTTAAAACTACTCAAGCCTGCAGATAAGTTTCACGATAAAATAGAATTGCTTTTTTCAAAAGGTCATACCCAAAGCATGATGCATCCTATTATTCCATACAAAGGAACTAGTCTCATTTATTTGGCCGATGTAATTCCAACCCAAGCCCATTTACCTATTCCTTATGTGATGGGTTACGATGTTCGTCCGCTCGACACCATGAAGGAAAAAAACGATATCCTCAACATGGCAGTTGAAAACAATTGGGTACTGTATTTTGAACACGATCCATTTAACGAAGCCTGCACGGTGCAGCAAACGGAGAAAGG
>CANKQY010000118.1 GCA_947485745.1 Bacteroidota bacterium | reverse complement strand
TAGATATTCGTCAAACCGACTCATTTATTGGTGTGCCAACGCCTGCCAATGCCCTATTTATTTGCAGTATCCCATTTGTGCTAGAAAACGGGCCATTTTTTGCGCAGGATATTTATACTTCGGTAGGTTTTTTACTTTTATTTCCAATCATTACTTCCTATCTCTTGGTTTGCGAATTACCATTGTTTACGCTTAAGTTCAAGCAATTTAGCTTCAAAGGAAATGAGATCAGGTATGCTTTTATTTTGGCCTCTGTTTTACTTATTTTATTTTTTCATTACTTTGGAATTGGATTGAGTATAATTCTTTATGTACTTTTGTCGCTCTTCAACCATTTGAAAAAATAATATGAAATTCAAAGCAGAAATAGATGTAATGCCTCATGCAGCGCTACTAGACCCTCAAGGCAAAGCCGTAACTGGTTCAATGGTAAATATTGGATTAGCTGCCATACAAAATGTGAGAATTGGCAAGCACATCAGTTTAGAGCTTGAGGCTAATTCGGAAACTGAGGCAAATGAAATGGTTGAAACTGCCTGCAAAAAATTGCTTGCCAACCTTATCATGGAATCATACAATTTCCAAATAAAAGCCATTTAATATGCGCCTGCGCAAGTTGCTTTTACTTGCACCAATTTTATTTTTAAATCTTGCTGAACCTATATTTGCGCAGGATATTGGTTATGCTCGCTCCTGCATTAAAACCTTGTGTAGCGATGATTTTTACGGAAGAGGCTATGTAAATAATGGAGACAAAATTGCAGCCCAATTTATCAAAGGCGAATTTATTCACCACAAGCTAACAGGCTTAGGAGAAAATTACTTTCAACATTTAGGCTATCCAGTTATTTATTACCCAGAAAGAGTAGACATTGAATTGGATGGCCAAACAGCCTTTGCAGGACACGATTTTATTTTGAACCCAGGCTGCCCAAAAGTAAACGGTACTTTTAAAGTACTCAATGTTGATTCTAGCATGATCGATAATAACTCGGAATTTGAGAAATTAAGCAAACGAAACCTTAAAAATACCTTCTTGGTAGTTGATGAAGTGAAAGGAAAAACCTTGTTACATCAAGATAGAGCCAAGTTAATTTTAAGCAATGGCATAAAAGCCAAAGGACTAATTTTCAAAAACAACGCTGCCTTGGTATGGAGTCCTGCCATGGAGTTTGCCACTTTTCCAATCATCTACTTCAAGAAAGGTATTTTACCTCAACTGGTTTTAAAAATGACGGTAAAAATTGATGCCAATTTTAAAGTTCATGGTACTCAAAATGTTTTGGGGATGATCAAAGGAAAGGTTCAACCCGATTCTTTTATTGTTTTTACAGCACATTATGATCATTTAGGAATGTTGGGTAAGGAAGCCATGTTTCCTGGTGCCAACGACAATGCCAGTGGTGTAGCAATGATGCTTGATTTAGCTAGGCATTATGCTAAAAATCCGCCTCCCTATTCAGTGCTTTTTATTGCATTTGCTGGCGAAGAAATTGGACTTATTGGTTCTTATTATTTTGTAGAAAATCCGCTAATTCCCCTAAAGAAAATTAGCCTACTTATCAATATGGATTTAATGGCAACTGGCGATGAAGGCCTAACTGCCGTAAATGCTAACGTGTTTCCCGACTTATTTGAAAACCTAAAAATGTGCAATACTTTAGGAAATTATCTGCCAAACATTGCACCAAGAGGTAAAGCTCAAAACAGCGACCATTATTATTTCTCAGAAGCAGGAGTTCCAGCTTTCTTCTTTTACCTGAGAGGCAATTACCACCATTATCATGATGTAGATGATACTTATGAAGAACTCACCTTGAGCAAGTACAAAGAAGCATTTCAACTCATTGTAGATTTTGCAAACATGCGAATGGGTAAATAAACTGAAATCACCATTTTAGTTATACAATCCTATTATTTATCCTTGTTTCTTATCCTTTTTTTCACCAATTTAGCATCTGTAAAAAAAAGAGTATGCCTATCGTTAATTCTTTAGTTAGTTGGTACCTTAAACGGAGACTTCCTGCATTTGAGGAGATTTTAAATAATCCCCAACAGGTGCAATACAACCAATTACTAAAGTTATTACGCACCGCACAAATAACTGAGTTTGGCAGACAATATGATTTCAAAAGCATACATAATTTACATACCTTTAAGCAGCGAGTTCCGGTAACCAATTACGATCATTACAAGCATTACATTGAACGCATGATGCAAGGCGAACAAAATATTTTGTGGCCTAGTGAAGTACGTTGGTTTGCAAAATCATCGGGCACCACAAGCGCTAAAAGTAAATTTATTCCTGTTACATATGAAAGTATGGAGGAATGCCATTTTCAGGGTGGTAAAGATGTTTTGATGACCTACTTGCTACAAAAACCAGAATCAAATATTTTTAGTGGCAAATCATTGGTGATGGGTGGCAGTCACCAAATAAACAGCTCCAATAGTGAGAGTTTTTACGGCGATTTAAGTGCGGTGATGATGCAGAACCTGCCCCTGTGGGCGCAATACCTTAGAACACCAGAATTGAGTATTGCCATCATGGATAATTGGGATGAGAAAATTGAGAAAATGGCGAGGGCCACCCTAGAAGATGATGTTACAAATATATCTGGTGTGCCAACTTGGACTATCGTTCTCATAGAAAAACTTTTTGAACTGAGTGGCAAAAATAATTTAACAGATATTTGGCCCAACCTAGAACTATATGTGCATGGTGGTGTAAGCTTTACTCCTTACAAGGAAAGATTTAAGCAACTGATAAAAAGCAGTCACGTAAACTTCTTAGAAACTTATAATGCCAGCGAAGGATTTTTAGGAATACAAGATAGGCTAGAGGCAGACGACATGCTGCTGATGTTAGATTACGGCATCTATTACGAGTTTATGCCAATGAGTGAGTATGGTAAAGATTTTCCGGAAACTTTGAGCTTGGATCAAGTAAAGCCCACTGAAAATTATGCATTGGTTATTAGCACCAATTCTGGTTTATGGAGATACATCATTGGTGATACCATCAAATTTACTTCTGTAAACCCTTTTCGCTTTAAAATTTCGGGTCGAACCAAACACTTTATCAATGCATTTGGAGAAGAACTAGTGATTGAGAATGCAGACTTTGCTATCAAGGCTGCTTGTGATGAAACGGGAGCCTCACTGGTAGATTATACTGCCGCGCCCATATATTTTACCGAACACACCAAAGGAGGCCACGAATGGCTCATTGAATTTGATCGTGAGCCAAATTGTATGGATACTTTTGTACAAACATTGGATCGAACATTGAAGCAAAAAAATTCTGATTACGAGGCCAAACGATTTAAAGACATGGCCATGTTAATTCCATTGGTTCGTAAAATGCCAAAAGGAACCTTTAAAGGTTGGCTTAAAAATGCTGGTAAATTGGGCGGGCAACATAAAGTTCCAAGGCTCAGTAATCACAGAACCTATGTAGAAGAAATTCTCAATCAATATACTGCTACCCACGATTCCGTAGCGTAAATAAACATGCAAAAAATAATCAAAAATAGCGCAGTTTGGATATCTAGTGGATTCGTTTTTGTTCTGGTAATATTGCTTCTTGAGAGTCATTCCCAAACTGAAGAAAAGAAAAACTTAGAAGAGTTTCAACAATATTACAAGGTTTATTCGCTGGCACTACCAAAAGCAATCAGTTTTGCAGGAACCAAAATACCCTTATCAGATTATGATGTTGCAGAGCGTTACGACAAAGAAATTCTTACAAATGTATATTGGCAATCGCAAACTTTATTAATGCTCAAACGTGCTAATAGATACTTACCAACTATAGAAAAAATATTAGCGGCAAATGGTATTCCCGAAGATTTTAAGTATGTAGCTTTAGCAGAAAGTGGTTTGCAAAATGTGGTTTCGCCAGCAGGCGCAGCAGGCTTTTGGCAGTTTATGGATAAAACGGGTAAACATTATGGCTTAGAAATATCAGAAGAGGTAGATGAAAGGTATCATTTAGAAAAAGCAACTTATGCTGCATGCCTATATTTTAAAGAAGCATATAGCCAACTGAGAGATTGGAGTTTAGTTGCTGCAAGCTATAATATGGGAATTGAAGGCGTAAAAAAACAAATGAGGGCACAAGAAATTTCAAACTATTACGACTTATACTTAAACGTTGAAACTGCCAGGTATTTGTTTAGAATTATTGCTATCAAAGATATTTGTAAAAACCCAATGCTATATGGTTTTAATATTGCTCCCGCAGATATGTATCAAAATGTGCCAACAGTAAAAATTAGGATTGATTTAAGTATTACCAGTTTGGCTAAATGGAGCATTCAAAATAATTGCAATTACAAATTATTAAAGCTTTTAAATCCATGGCTGCGTAAGCCTTTCATCTCAGTGCCCGTTGGTAAAATTTATTACATAGCATTGCCAAAAAACAAAATAATGAATAGCTCATTGGCAAAAAAAGTAATAAACGACACCTTAACTTTTGAAGAAACCAAGCAATCTGAATTGAATAAAGTTGATCCTATTACAGAAATATTTCACACTGTTTTGAGGGGCGAAACAAGTAAGAGTATTGCCCAAAAATACCAGGTTACTGAGGAGGATATCAATATTTGGAATGAGCTCAGTTCTGGCACTTCTTTGAAGCCAGGAACTAAAATAAAAGTGTATAAAAGCACACTCGAAAATCAAGAACAAAAACCATGAAAAGAATTTTAGTGATAGGCGCTGGCTTATCGTCGAGTTACCTAATAAAGTACTTATTGCAATATGCAAAAAAAGAAAAATGGCAAGTAATCGTTGCTGATGCTAACCTGCAATTGGCGCAAAGTAAAATAGGCAAAAACCAATCAGCTAAAGCAGTTGAAATTAATATTCATGATGAAATAAAACGCAAATCACTCATAGAGGCTTGCGACTTGGTTGTATCAATGCTACCCGCACATTTGCATATTTTGGTAGCGCAAGATTGCCTGTTGTTTCACAAGCATTTGGTAACTGCTTCCTATTTAAGTGAAGAAATGAAGTTACTACATACACAAGCACTCAAAGCCAATTT
>CANKQY010000117.1 GCA_947485745.1 Bacteroidota bacterium | reverse complement strand
TTTGGCTCAAACAGAAAACGATTGGCTTAGCGGTTTTAAATTTGAAAAGGATACCGTTTACTTCCTGTTTGCAGAAGATATTTATCAAATAAAAGCGCAAGGGATTGTTGTTACTGGTGCGTTTAGTGGCTGGAGCCAAGACTTAAAAGACCCTACGTGGAGACTAAGTCCAGTTGGAAACGGAAAATGGAAACTCGCTGTTTTCAACCCCAACTATGAAAAAGTAAAACCCGCTATGCCTTTCAAATTCAGAACCCATGAGGGAAAATGGATGGACCCTCCCAAATCTGCCCCAAATATTGAAGGCGGAAACCTGGTATTTTTAAAAGGTATTGTTCCCCTTTCTGCAGAGGCTACCATACTTTCAAATGAATACATACAAGTTACTATTAACGGTTTGAACCAAAACCAATTCGACAAACTCGATAGAGCTAGTTTTGTGCTTAAAACCGCAAGCGGAGAGGTTGTTCCTCTCAGTGTTCTAGAAACTGAAACTAAAAAACAAACAACTCTTGAAACCAAATCTATTGAGATTTTTATTACGCCCAAAACCCCTATAGATAAGCGCAGGCCTTATTACTTAGAAGTGCCAGAACTCAAACAAAACCTGCTCTGCAGTTACGATGGCTGGTTTAAAATGCTAAAAAGTGATAAAGAGCTTGGTGCCAACTTAAGTGCAGATGGCAAGGCAACAAGTATCCGCGTTTTTGCCCCGCGCGCAACCTCCGTTAAAGTATATCTTTACCAAACCAAAGACCAAAAAGAGCCTGGCCAAGTTTATGAAATGAAAATAGATTCTCAAGGCGTTTGGGAGTTCGGCTCGAACCAAAACCTGGAAGGTGTGTGGTATGATTTTACTGTTCATGGTTTCAAAGATCCCGGAAACTCCTTTTTTGAAACCCACCCTGTACACATCAGTGACCCATATGCCCGCGTGAGCGACGATAGTTTTGGGAAATGTCGCATTACCCGCAAAACCATACCTGCAAAGCCTTTAAAGAACGGAATACCTAAACTAGAAAACGCAATTGCCTACGAAGTGCATATACAAGATTTCACGGATTTATTGCCGCTTGATCCAAATCTTCAAGGCACCATTCCCGCAATGGGTGTCTCTGGTTTAAAAAACAAAAATGGTGCAGAAATAGGTTTTGATTACCTCGCCAAATTAGGCATCAATACCGTTCATTTAATGCCTGTTCAAGAAATGCTGCATTGGCCCAAAGATGAATGGGAAACCGCTTTCAAAAACGACTCTTACATGATTGAACAAGGCGTAGCCACTGAAAATTACGATTGGGGCTACCGCACCTCGCATAGCTTTGCCATTGAGTCTAGGTACCGCCAAAAAAACACTGAGCCTGGTGCAGAACGCGAACAATTTAGAGACTTGGTTCAAAAATTCCACGATAAAAACATTGCCGTTATTGTTGATTTGGTTTTCAACCACACCGCCGAAAACATGGATGGCCGCTCTTACCTCTTTCATTTCAATGCCTTTGATAAACAATATTATTACCGCACCAAAAACCTCGAACACATTGGCGAATATGGCAACGAAACCAAAAGCGAAAACCGCTTCATGACCCAACGTTGGATCATTGATCAATGCAAACACTTAATTGCTGAGTTTGGCGTAGATGGCTTTAGAATAGACCTCGCTGGCCAAACCGATAAACAAACTTTACTTAGGCTCAAAAATGAATTGCCAGAAGACATCATCATTTATGGTGAACCTTGGATTGATAGCAACGACCCAGCCTACAACAAAAATCCAGATTGGCATTGGTACAAACAAGATGCACCCATTTGTTACTTCAACGACGATTCCCGCAATACCTACAAAGGTCCCGTGTTTGAGCTCAACAACAAGGCAACCGATCGTGGTTGGGCTGGCGGTAATGCCTCATTAAGAAACGACGTAAAATTGGCGCTTACTTGTGGCTTCCCAACACAAAAAAACATCAACAGTGGCATCAATTACCTCGATATCCATGATAACTTTGCCCTCGCAGATCAATTCGCTACCCAAGACTTTGATGGCAGATTTGGGGTGGATGAATTGAATTATAAAATTGCAGCAACATTGCTCTTTACTACTCCCGGACCACTTGTTCTTCAAGGTGGCTCAGAAATGATGCGCAGCAAAGGCTTGGCTCCTCTCAAAGAAATTGTAAAAGAAATTCCAAGTGGCAAAATATACTTCCATGGCAAAAGAGATACCTATAACGTGCGTTTTGCAAATCATTTTATTTGGAACAATGTGGGCAAAACTATCGATAAAAAACATACACCAAACCCTACTATTCCATACGAAAATGCCGACTACCAAAACATGGTCGATTATTGGAAAGGCTTAATGGATATTAGAAAGCGGTATTTGTTTCCGCTACCAGCCTTTCAATCAGAAAACACACAACCCTTTCAACTTCCTGCAAATGCTTTCACCTTTATTGAACCAAAAGATGAAAATGTGCTTGGTTATTTTATAGATGGAAAAGTTTTTGTGATGCTAAACACCGGCAAAAAAATGCACGAACTCACCATTGAATTTCCAAAAGGAAAATGGAATCTTGTAGGCAACGAAAACCAAATAGCTCTAGATCCAAAGTTCGCCCAATACCACAAAAACATAACAGGCGGCCAACGCAAATACATCGTAGAGCCATACTCCATCAACATCTGGATCAAAGAATAAGGATAGTTATCACTACAAAGAAACGAAGCAACTAATAATGATTTAAAGTAAAAAACAATTAAATATAAAAAAATTGTTGCTTCGTTTCTTCGTAGTAAAAACCAAAGTAAAGCAATAAAAAATCGTTGCTTCGTTTCTTTGCAGTAAAAACCATCAAAAAATAACAAAAAATTGTTGCTTTGTTACTTTGTAGTAAAAACCACCCTATTTATACAGCGGAAAGCCCTCCATGAGCTTATTTACTTCTTTTCCAACCTCAGCAAGAATGGCATCATTTTCGGCGTTCATCAATACTTTATCTATCAAAGTAACCACATTAGCCATATCTGCCTCTTTCATAAACCTTGTGGTAATAGCAGGTGTTCCAATCCTAATGCCAGAGGTAACAAATGGCGATTTATCATCAAATGGTACCATGTTTTTATTGATGGTTATATGCGCTTTTATCAATGCATTCTCTGCCGCTTTTCCACTAATGTTTTTATTTCTAAGGTCAATCAACATCAAGTGATTCTCTGTTCCACCGCTGATTATTTTATACCCTAAATCAACAAAAGCATTTGCCATAGCACTGGCATTTATTCTTACTTGCTTAATGTACACCTTAAAATCATCACTCAGTGCCTCTCCAAATGCAATGGCTTTTGAGGCAATAACATGTTCCAACGGACCACCTTGCGTTCCCGGAAAAACAGCCCCGTCAAGGATTGCACTCATCATTTTAGGCTCGCCTTTTGGCGTGGTTAATCCCCATGGATTTTCAAAATCTTTGCCCATCATAATAATACCACCTCTTGGTCCACGTAATGTTTTATGTGTGGTTGAGGTTACTATATGGCAATGTGGTATTGGATCATTCAATAATTTACCTGCAATCAATCCAGATGGATGCGAAATGTCTGCTAGCAACAATGCTCCAACTTCATCTGCAATTTTTCTTAAGCGCACATAATCCCAGTCTCTGCTGTAAGCTGAGGCGCCACAAATAATCATTTTAGGCATTTCGCGCTTGGCAGCAACTTCTACCTTATCCCAATCTATTAAGCCACTTTCTAGCTCCACCCCATAAAAACTTGGAGAATATAGCTTACCCGAAAAATTAACAGGTGAGCCATGTGTTAAGTGTCCGCCATGCGATAAATCAAATCCCAATATTTTATCTCCAGGGTTTAAACAGCCCAACATTACTGCAGCATTGGCTTGCGCGCCGCTATGTGGTTGCACATTGGCCCAAACTGCACCAAATAATTCCTTTAACCTGCTAATTGCCAAGTTCTCTACCACATCAACAAATTCACAACCGCCGTAATACCTTTTACCAGGCAAGCCCTCTGCATATTTATTGGTAAGAACAGAACCCATTGCCTCCATTACTTGTTTACTAACAAAGTTTTCAGATGCAATTAACTCCAATCCATTCTCCTGACGATTCAATTCTTTCTCAATTAAATTGAAAATTTCTATGTCTTTTTTCATAATTTTTATAATAAGTGGGCCTTGCAAAATACTATTTTGAAACAAACTAATAAAATAGATTATTTTTGTCTCTCTCCTTTTTGGTTCAAACCGAAATAAGAAAACCTAACAATGAAAGCAATAATTCCAGTAGCGGGTATTGGTACTCGCCTTAGACCACATACGCACACCCAACCTAAAGCACTCATTCCCATTGCTGGTAAGCCAATATTGGCGCATATTACAGAAAACTTAATAGCCGCGGGTATAAAAGATATTGTTTTTGTAATTGGGTATTTGGGCGATAAAATTGAACAGTATATTTTACAAAACTACCCGCAAATTAATGCCCAATTTGTTATTCAAACTACAGGCAAGGGCGTAGGGCATGCAATTTGGCTAGCAAAAGATTGCATAAATACCGATGAGGAAATTTTAATTGTTTTTGGCGACACCATTGTTGATGCAGATTTAAAAACCATTTGCGCCTCTAAAGGAAACTATTTAGGCATTAAAAAAGTAGATGATCCCCGCTTATTTGGGGTTGCCGAAATTAACAAAGATGGATCTATTACCAGGGTTATAGAAAAGCCAGATATTCCCAAAAGTAACATGGCCTTGGTTGGGGTTTATAAAATTGAAAATAGCCAAATATTACTAGAGTTTCTCGACAATAACCTTGCACAAAAATTAACCACGCATGGCGAGTACACCCTTACCGACGCCATTATGCAAATGATCAATAAGGGTATTGCTTTTCACTCCTTTAGCGTTTCCAATTGGTTCGACTGTGGTAAAAAAGAAATATTGCTCGAAACAAATTCACTCTTACTTAAACGCTTAAATTACGATACTTCTCAATATGTGTTCGAAAACACAATTGTGATACCACCCGTATTTATTGGCGCTGGCTGCAAAATCAGCAACTCTATTATCGGCCCAAATGTCTCTATTGGCGAAAATGCCATACTCAATTACGCAACCATAAAAGAGTCTATTATTGGTCCGTATGCACAAATAGAATTTGCCATTTTACACCGATCTCTTATTGGCAATGATGCCTTACTAAAGGGCATGAGCCAAAGCCTAAATATTGGCGATAGCACCGA
>CANKQY010000116.1 GCA_947485745.1 Bacteroidota bacterium | reverse complement strand
TTTACGGCACATTTTATGGAGGTACTGCTGCAGAAGTTGGGTATGATATTATTATGGATGCAGAAAGTAAATTAGTGATTGTAGGTATAACTAGTTCCACCTCTGGTATTGCTACACCTGGGGCATTTCAAACGAGTATAACTGGCACTGCCTATGATGGGTTCATTTTAAAGATGGATACTTCGGGAACCATTAATTGGTGTACTTATTTTGGCGGAACAGGTACTGAAAATTTATATAATCTTGTTTCTGATGCGGCGAGTAATATTTATTTCTCAGGAGGCTCAAGTACCACAGGATTGGCAACTGCAGGCACCTATCAAAGCACGCTCAATGGTACAAATGACGCTTTGTTTGGGAAATTTGATAAAAATGGAGCTTTGCAATGGGCAAGTTATTTTGGTGGAAGTTCAAATAGTGAGAGTATAGACAGGCTTTTCTTAGATAAAGGAGGAAATTTATATGCATTGGGAGTTACCTCTTCTGATGGAAATATTGCCACACTTGGAGCTTATCAAACAGTAAGGAAAGGGTCAGCAGATTGCTTTGTATTTAAGTTTTTTGTTGGTTTGCCAATAATAGAAACAGCAATAAGCAACAATACCTTATCTGCCGATCAAGGCTTGTGCATAGGAAGTACTGCCTCAAAAATAATAGGTTCAAGCCCTCAAGGCGGAAATGGAATTTATGCTTATGAATGGTTGTATTCTGGCTCGGGTGTTGTAGGTACTTTTGCAATAGCTACTGGCGTTAAAAATGGAATAGATTATGACCCAATTGGCCTATCAACAAACGGCTATTTTAAACGTGTTGTGACCTCAGGTTCTTACAGAGATACTTCTGCCACGCATGGTATTACTTTTGGATCAGCGCTCAATGCAGGCTTTACCGTTAACAAAGGCATTCAGTGTTTGAATAGCAATGTTTTTGTATTTAGTGATACTACGACCAGTGCTGGGCCTATAACCTATTACTGGGATTTTGGCAATGGCACTTATGGCAGCAAGCAAGTGGAGCAAGTAACTTTTGCTGCCAGTAAAGAAAATTTATACAAAGTGAGTTTAATCACTTCCTTGAATGGTGCTTGCGGCGATACCAATTATGCTACCGTTTATACTATTACTAATCCTGTATTAAAAACCATCAATGGCAAAGACACCGTTTTAAAAGGCACCACTGAAATTTACAATGTAGCAGGCTCAGTTGGATCAAGCTATAATTGGCTATTTAGTAATGGCAATGGACGCAGCTATACCAATACATTAAACATTAAATGGACGCAATTGGGCGATGTGCAATTGAAGATGGTTGAAACCAATAGTGGCAGTTGTGCAGGCGATACTGCTATAAAGAATATTTATGTAAAACAGCCAACAGGCAACGAAGAATGGTTCAATGAAGACTTGCGTATTTATCCTAATCCAAGCGAAGGTTTAGTTTATTTGGATACTTACGAGAAAATAAAAATACAAGTAAAACTGTATGATATCACGGGAAAATTGTTGTTTGAGACTGAGCAAAATTCACATGATCCTATAGCTATTAATCATTTACCTGCAGGATTATATTCGCTTGAATTGACAGATAGTAATGGATTGTTTTTACACAAGAAAATACAAAAACAATAAACCTTATTTCTTAGGTCTTCCTTTTGCCACAGGCACCGCCTCCCAAGGGTCTTCGGGCCAACTGTGTTTTGGATACCTGCGCTTGAGCTCCTTTTTTACTTCGTGGTAAGTATTGTTCCAAAAGCTGCGCAAATCAGATGTAACTTGAACGGGTTTATAACCTGGAGAAAGCAAGTGCATTACCAAAGCTGTTTTGTTGTTATTGATTTGTGGGGTATCACTTAAACCAAATACCTCTTGTAAGCGAACTGCCAATACAGGTGTTTCGCCATGAGGAAAGTATTGTATTTGTATGTTTGAACCACTGGGCACTGTAATTTTTGCAGGTGCCAATTTATTCAATGCTAATTGTTGCTCATAATCTAAGTGATTGAACAATGCTTGGGTGAGATTTATTTTCTTGAGGTCGTCTGTTTTTTTAACCGTGTTTAAATAAGGCGCTAACCATTCTTCTATCTGAACCAATAAGGTTGAAGTGCTTACATATGGCCAATCTTCGCTTGTGTTCCATTTGCCCAAACTTAAAATTCTGTTCTGCAATTGTTGCATGTCTTCATCAAAATTTAGGAGGTTTTCACCCTCTGTTTTAAGGGCCATACACAAGGCAGCAACCAAGTGTTTTGGATCGGGAGAAGAAAGGGGTTTTGATTGCAAAATGATGTTGCCTATGCGCAAATCTTTGGTGGCAATTAAGCCACCTTTGCGGGTATCCCAAGTAATGATTTCTTTTTCTTTCACCAATGAACGTAAGTCTTTTGGATTGAGCGGCGAGGCCAAAAATATTTTACCCAAACCATCTCGTGTATCCATGTGAGCTACTGCTAACCAAGCTTCGTGGGCTAAATCATCTTTATGTCCGGCCATAGCGTACTTGCCATTGGCCAACTGAAACTGGGCATTATTTCCTGGCCTGGCACAAGAGATACGTTCTGGGTAGGCATGTGCAATTAAGAGTCCAGTTTCAAAAGGATCAACTGCACCATTATTTGGTTCAACACGTAATAATTTTCTATACGATTCAGCCACTTTTTCAATTCTGTTAAAGCCTTTACCCAAAGCATTATTTTTTCTTGCTCTGCGCAATGCTTCCACTCGCAAATTGATATCTATTCCAGCTTCACGAGGCAAAGGATCACGCTCTTCTAAAACCGCTGCTACATCTGTGGCCAATTGAATAGTATGGTCTTCTTCTGCTAATAACAACATGTGTGCAATACGCGGGTGGCAAGCCAATTGGTGTATTTGCTTTCCATGTGCGGTAATTCTACCATTCTCCAATGCACCCAATTGATGCAATACTTCGCTGGCTTTCGCCAGATGTGCTTTTGGTGGTGGGCTGAGCCAACTCATTTGCGTAACATTTACAATTACCCATTGGGCCATGTCTAACACCAAGGAAGCTAGATCTGCTTCCATAATTTCTGGGATGCGGTGTTCTGCTAATCGATCATGCGTAGCTTTGGTCCACATGCGGTAACATACACCTGCATTTAATCTGCCAGCTCTACCTGCGCGTTGATCTGCAGAATCTTTCGAAATTTGTACAGTCTCTAAACGACTCAAACCGTTTTTTGGATCAAAACGTTGCATTCTGCCAAAGCCAGTATCTACAACTACTTTCACTCCTTCAATGGTCAATGAAGTTTCGGCAATGGAAGTTGCTAAAACAATTTTTCGTTTGCCATTTCTATTGGGCATAATAGCGGCATATTGTTCATTTTGCGGCAATACACCAAACAAAGGATGTATGGCAAATTCACGCAAATCTCGCTTCAACAATTCAGCAGTTTTTCTAATTTCTCCTTCACCAGGTAGAAACACCAACACATCACCTTCATGGTTACGTGTAGCGTCAATCACTACTCTGGCAGTGGTTTCGGGCAAGAGGCGTTCATCTTGTCCGCCTACATATTTTACTTCAACCGGAAATTGTTTGCCTTCACTTGTTATAACAGGGGCTTTGAGCAAAGCACTCAATTGAGGCATGTTTAAAGTGGCACTCATCACCAACATGCGCATTTCCGGACGCAATACTTGTTGTGCTTCTCGGCACAAAGCCATAGCAATATCGGCATGTATGCTGCGTTCGTGGAACTCATCAAAGATAACCAAGCCAACACCTTCAAGGGCATTGTCTGTTTGCAACATGCGGGTTAATATACCTTCTGTTACTACTTCAATTTTTGTATTCGGACCAATTTTATTGTCGAACCTAATTCTATAGCCAATGGTATTTCCAACCTCTTCCTCAAGCAGCGAGGCCATTCGCGTGGCAATGGCTCTGGCTGCTAACCTGCGAGGCTCAAGCATAATTATTTTTTGACCATTTAACCAAGGTTCATCTATGAGTGCCAAAGGCAACAAAGTACTTTTACCAGCACCAGGAGGCGCTTGCACAATGAGCGTATTGTTTTCTGCCAATTTTTGGCGTACCTCAACAATGATTTCGGTAACTGGAAGGTCTGATGAGAAAGGATTGAAGGTCAAATTTTCATTTATATTAGAAGCTAACAAATATACTGAAGTAATTTAATAAGGCCTATGTCTTTATTTAACTACTTGTTGCAATTAGATTACCAATATTTATAGTCAATAGAAATAGAATAATACACATCAAAAAGAAACAATTTGATTCTTTATTTCAATTCCTTATTTTGGCACATATTTTGGTTCGAACCAAATAATTTATAGCAAATGGAAAACAAAAATCACGTTTGGAGTTTCTCAACAGTTGGTGGCGTTAAACGCGTAAACCTTGAGTCTGGTGCAGATTTATTGGCCTTAGAGTACTTGGACCAAAAACTGTGGACTGCGCTTAGCTGCCCGGTAAATGGCTTAGAGATTGATAGCAAAACCTTGCAATTAATAGACAGTGATAAGGATGGACAAATAAGGGTTCCAGAAATATTGCATGCTGTAAAATGGGCTATGTCGTATTTAAAAAACCCAGATGATTTGTTGAAGCAAGAAGAGACTTTTCCGTTATCTGCCATCAATGATCAAACACCAGAAGGAAGATACTTGTTGGATTGTGCCCATATTATTTTACAAAATTTAGGTAAAACAGATTCACTCATTTTAACCGTTGACGATACTTCTGATTTTGTAAAAATATTTACTGCAACTCCTTTCAACGGAGATGGCGTAATTACTGAAGACAGCACAACTGATAGTGCTTTGATCCAAACAATCAATGAAATTATTTTATGTGTGGGTTCCAAAGAAGACAGGGGTGGTAAATTGGGAATTGACCAAGATTTATTGAATCAATTTTTTGGATCAACAGATTTATATATTGAATGGCAAACTAAGTTGAATAGTAATTTGGAAGGCATTATGCCAATTGGCGAGCATACGGAGTTAGCCTATCAAAGTTGGTTAGCCATACAATCCAAAGTTGACGATTATTTTCTGCGTTGTAAACTAGCCGCATTCGACCCATTAACGGCAGAGGTATTGAACCAATTGAATGTTAGGGTTGAGTCTATAGCCGTAAAAGATTTGAACTCTTGCAGAGATGAAATTGCCACTTATCCTTTGGCAAAAATTGAGGCAGGTAAATCATTGCCATTGAGCAAAGGTTTGAACCCAATTTGGGAGGCAGCTGTAGCTAGTTTTGTGCAAGAGGTGGCCAATAAATTGTTTCCAG
>CANKQY010000115.1 GCA_947485745.1 Bacteroidota bacterium | reverse complement strand
TTGAATGACGCCATTAGAAATAGCATTAGAACATTTTGCATTGAAAACGATTACGATTTTTATAACCTCTATGGCAAAACAGGTTTCCTAAGAAACTTAACCTTGCGCAACAACATCCAAGGCGAATGGATGCTCATTATAAGCTTAGGCTATGAGGACATTGAAAAAAGAGAAGCCTTGCTAAACCATGTGCACCAGGCATTTCCAGAGATTACTTCTTTGATGTATGTAATTAACGAGAAGGGAAATGATACCATTTTTGATTTAGAGATTAAAGTGTTTGCCGGCAATGATTATTTGATTGAAACCTTAGAGGATTTACAATTTAAAATTGGTCCGAAATCTTTCTTTCAAACCAATGCTTACCAAACCATTGAACTGTATAAAAAGACCAGAGAATTTGCTGCCCTTACAGGCGAAGAATTGGTATATGATTTATATACTGGTGTTGGAACCATTGCCTTGTTTGTTGCCAAAAATGCAAAGAAAGTTGTTGGTATAGAATATGTAGAACTTGCCATAGAAGATGCCAAGAAAAATGCCATATTAAACCACATCACCCACACCGATTTCTTTGCTGGCGACATGAAAGATTTATTAACAACTGAGTTTATAGAAACACATGGCAAACCAGATGTAGTAATTACAGATCCGCCACGTGCAGGCATGCATGAAGATGTAATTAATCAATTGCTGCAAGTGAGGCCTAAAAGGATTGTTTATGTAAGCTGTAACCCTGCCACCCAGGCCAGAGACATAGCCTTAATGAGTGAAATTTACGATATCATAAAAGTACAACCGGTAGATATGTTTCCGCATACACACCATGTGGAGAATATTGCCTTACTAGAATTAAAATAATGGAAAAAGAAGACATCCTAAAAAAGCTCTTGGATATTTTGGCGGAGGACTTAGATTTTTATAGTCCGATGATCAAAGAAGTGGCTACAGATATGATGAAAGAGGATTTTACGCAATACCCAATTTTTGTGGCACACCAGCATGAGGTAAAACTGGGTGAACCTATTTTATTGCGCGAGGATTATGCCCGTGAATTTAGCATCCATGCCACCACTCTAGAAGAACTGGTAACCATAAAGTTGATATTACCAGAGCGTGAAAACGACTTCAAATTGAATTATAAAAGTCCGAAAGAATTTATGTGTACCTTGCTACTTGCACCCTCAGAAGCAAGGTTTGTTTATGTGCCATACAAACAAAAAAAGAAAACCATTTAAATGAACCAGCCCAAAGTTGCAGTTGTTATTATTCATTGGAACAATAGAGCATTGCTCGAACAGTTCCTTCCTAGTGTTTTGGCCACTACCTATAAAAACCTAGAAATTGTTTTAGCAGACAATGCATCAACAGATGATTCTGTTGCTTGGGTTAAAGCCAACTATCCTACAATTACAACAATTGTATTGGATCAAAACTATGGCTATGCTGGTGGCTATAACCATGCATTGAAACAAGTTACAGCAGATTATTTTGTTTTATTAAACAACGATGTAGAGGTTACCCCAAATTGGGTTGAACCTATTATTGAAGCCATGCAGCAAGATGAAACCATTGCAGCAGTACAACCTAAAATATTACAATACAACAATCGAAATTATTTTGAATACGCGGGTGCAGCAGGAGGCTTTATAGATCACTTGGGTTACGTTTTTTGCAGGGGTAGAATCTTTGAAAATTTAGAAGAAGACTTAGGACAATTTAACAATAATATACCCGTTTTTTGGGCAAGTGGCGCATGCTTCTTTGTAAAATCGAAAGCATTTTTTGAAGTCGGTGGTTTTGATGAAAGCTTCTTTGCCCACATGGAAGAGGTTGATTTGTGCTGGCGTTTACAACTAGCAGCATATAAAATATGGTATATCGGTTCGAGCCAAGTGTATCATTTAGGAGGAAGCACATTGCAACAAGGGAACCCTAAAAAGACCTACTTAAATTTTAGAAACTCTCTGCGAATGTTGCTTAAAAACGAAAATGCTAAAAAGCTTTTGTGGCTTATTCCTGTGAGGTCTACGCTAGATTTAATGGGCTCTATTTTCTTTTTAATGAATGCCAAACCTGAACACAGTGCTGCGGTGCATAAAGCACATGCCGATTTCTTTTTTAAGTTTGGAAAATGGTGGAAAGCTAGAAAAAACATTGCCAGAAAACAAAGTACCAATCAGTTAAAAGGCATTTATCCAGGAGCAGTTTTCTTTGAACATTTTGTACTAAAAAAACAAACCTTTTCCGAACTCAGTGCGAAGGATAAACTAGTTTCTTGATAAAGTGATATCCGCGCTTTTCAAAGCCCAATCTTTCATAAAATTCATGTGCCTTTACATTTGGTATGTAGGCATCTAACATCATTACTTTGCAATTTTCTGTAAGGGCAATTCTCTCCATTTCTTCGCTCATCATTTTGCCAATTCCTGCAGAGCGATATGCTTCAGCCACTACCACATTATCTAACTCCAAATACTTGCCGCTGTATAATTTTGTCATGATCCAATAGCCACAAATGCCAACACATTTTTCGCCCTCAAACACGCCCAACATTTTATAAGGAAAATGACACATGGCTTCTATGCTTTCCTCAAATTGTTCCTTCTTCAAATTTGGATTCAATAACAAAATCAATTCATATTGATCCAACATTTGACTTTTGCTCAAAGATGTTTGGATGGTGAAGGCCATATTTACAAAAACGATTGAATGGCCAAGGAATATCCATTTAAACCAAAGCCAAAAATAACACCCTTTGCATGAGGCGAAACAAAGGAATGCTGCCTGTATTCTTCTCTTTGAGCCAAATTGCTGATATGAACTTCTACCACTGGCGTGGAAATAGCTGCAACAGCATCTCCTATGGCAACTGAGGTATGAGAATAAGCACCTGCATTTAAAACAATGCCATCATAACTAAATCCTACCTCATGCAGGCAATTGATGATTTCGCCTTCCACATTGCTTTGAAAATAAGCCAATTCAATGGCAGTAAACTGCAGCTTTAAAGTCCCCAAAAGCTCCTCAAAAGTCCCCGTTCCATATTTTTCTGGCTCCCTAATTCCTTGTAAATTGAGGTTAGGACCATTGATTATCATTATCTTCATCTGCTTTTTTGTATTTTTTAAGTTTTAATTACTTAACTTTGCAGTAATTAGGTAGTACAAATATCATAACAATGATACTAAAAACCACCTGAAAACAATAAATATGAAAAAACTAATACTATCATTAGCAGTTTTGTTCAGCCTTCAAATGGTTACTGCACAAATATCTTTTAACCCAAAAATTTCAAAAGGACAAGGGGTTGCAACTAATTTTCAAATTGTATCTAAATCTACCTTTACCAACAATAGCAACGATACTTCTTTTGAGTGGAATGTAATTGAAATAGCAGCTACCAACGGCTGGTCTTTTGGCATGTGCGATCCTGCTAATTGTGTTACAGATTTGCTAATTGGAACCAAAGGCAATTTTGTGATGGCTAAAGGTAAATCAGGCGAATTTATTGGTGATTTTGTACCAGATGGCAAGCCAGGTAATGGCAAAGCAAAAGTATTGGTTTATTCAAAAGCAAACCCAAGTACTATTTTCGATACCATCGAATTTCAAATGAATGCTTGGGCAACTGGCATCAAAGAAAATCAAGCTTCGCGCGAATTTAGCTTTTACCCAAATCCTGCTAAAGACCGTTTAACCATTAAATACAACACCAAAGAAACTATCACCATTGATATTTACAATGTTTTAGGTTCTAAAATTAAATCTATTTCACACAGTGGTTTAGAATCTGATATCAACATTGGCGATATGCAAAATGGTATCTACTTCATCAGGTTCAAAGATGGCAACCAAACTATTTCTAAGCCTTTCTCTAAATCGGAATAATTTATTGCCACCCATTGGGCGCCGTAGCCCTTGGCGAAGGTGTCAAGGCGCTAAGGCACAGAGATTTTAAAAAGATATAACAATAAAAAAAGCGGACTATGTCCGCTTTTTTTATGCTTTAATATTTCTACTATTTATAGGTTCAAACCAATTAAAAACGATAACCTAAACCTAGTACAAAATTGAGTTTATTGGTGCTATTTATTGCTGAGGTAGGATTGCCTTCATAAGGTGTGATATAATCTTTTCCGATGCGACTGCTTACTGCAAAGTCGAAGAAGTAGGCATTGTTGTACACCCAACCAAAACCTGCACTGATCAATTGCTTTAAGCCATTTTCTTTGCTAACATATTCTTCTTTAAACGGACTCCCTATTAAAGCATAACCAGCTCTTAGGCGTGTGTATTTGCCACATACTTCAATACCTGCTTTATAGTTTTGTCCAATGCCATACACTTGCTTGTTGGTGCTATTTGCTGTAGCAAAATCTGTTTGTCCATCTTTTGCTTGTAAACGACCTCTGGTATAATCAACTCTTTCATAATCGGCATTGATGATCAAGAGTTTTCCTACTATAATGGAACCACTAGCCATCAATCTTTGCGGTGTAATTATTTGATAATCGTAATAATCTTCTCTGCCTTCGCTTGGTTGATTATAAACAGTACCGTTGTAATTCATGTTGATTGAATTTTGGTAATAATCTGTCATGTTTAACCTTACGGGTGTATGGTAGGAAACACCTACTCTTATTAAATCTATTGGGCGTAGGATCAAACCGAATTTACCACCCACCCCTGTGCCACTTGAAGTTAAACTTTGGTTGATTGTTGAACCCACATACACATTGTTACTTAAGCTACTAGTTAGAACCTTTTCTTGATAAGAATTATTGCTTTCGAACCTAGCATGTTGAATAACCAATGTTGCACCTAGATACAAGAAATTAGATACATTTAAACCACCACCAGCATACCATTCATTCATTCTGCCTTTGGTGTTAATTTGCTGAAATTGGTTCATGGTATAATTGGTATCACCTTGTCTTTCTAGGATAGAAGCGTATTGATTTCTGGCACCATTGTTATCAATTAAGCTTACACGCCAAGCAAGTGCAGAAAGGGTATTGTCTAAATCGCTGTTCCAAAAACCAGCGCTATCACTACCATTGGCACTCCTAGCCAAATAATCTCCTACTGTTGTGTTTTTTCCTTTGCCAGAATATATTGTTGAAGTTTGAAAATCATTCAATCGGTTCATACCAATGGCAAATGATCCACCTACAATACCATCTCTTTTTGGCTTACCCATATTCTGATCCACAAAACTAAAAACCATACCCAAATTTGGAATATTAAACATGGTTCTGCTATCACTCATGAGGTTGCCATTGTAATCT
>CANKQY010000114.1 GCA_947485745.1 Bacteroidota bacterium | reverse complement strand
GGCCTCCAGCACATTTTGAAAGCTCCTGTGCATGCCATACAATTTCATGCGTTTCATTTTGTCTAATGTTTGTTGGTTCATATTTTATTGTTTAAAAGTGGTTTGTAATCGTAATATTCTTTTCCTCTTACATTCTTGTGGGAAGGAGTTGGTTTTATTTCAGACCATTCTCCTAAATCCTGATTTTCAATATTTTTCTTAAGTAAATCTTCAATAAAGTGATAATGGTAAACACCGAACTTGATTGCCTTTTTGCAGGCATTTATAAGCCGATCATTCCCCATTCTTTTCCCAAGACTTATAACACCACTACAAGCTTTATATGCCATTTCAGGATGTGTTTTACTTTCCATCAAACGTTCAATAAAAAGAGCAACTTCCTCAGATATAGCATTTGCTTGATTCACAAAATATTCTGGATTCCATTCGGTTAAAAATTTATATTGGCTTGCCAGGTGATCCTGATCTGTGGTGTATCGGTTTTTAGCATAACTCCTTTCATGAGTAGCAATTAATAAGTGTTGATAGTAAACTTTAACTAATAGTGAGTTGTATAATATTCTCACCCGCCTTCCTATATAATTATAGGGAACAGAGTAGTAATGGCGATCCTCATATAAGGTTACATATCCGTTTTTCATTACCCTGTACTCTTTTATTTTGTATACGTGGTAAGGCAATTGTGGTAGGGCAAGCAGGGTGCTTTTCTCTTCCTTATCAAACAACTCCATCCTTGATTCAGCATTTTTAAGCGGCGCATTATTGTGCTTCTCTAGGGCTGTTTTAATAGCCGTGTTTAACTCTTCAATGCTAGTAAAGCGCTTTCCCTCAAGTTCAGTATAAATACGCTGATAAACGAGCCTTACAGCATTTTCTACCAATGCCTTATCTTTAGGTTTGTACGCCCTTGTTGGAAGTACACTGGTGTTATAGTGTTCTGCAAAACTGCCAAAAGTTTCATTTACAATTGGTTCATGTTTACTGCTTTTTGTTACTGCAGCCTTAAGGTTATCTGGAACTATTGCTCTGGTAACTCCACCATAAAACTCAAAACTATTTCTGCAGCAATTAATAAAATCATGGAGGGTTTGGGTCATTGTCGCCTCAACATAAGTAAGTTGACTGCATCCTAGTATGGCAACAAAAACTTCAACGTTTTTTTCTTCCCCTGTTGTAGGATCAATGATTTGAAGCTTGTCACCACAAAAGTCTACGAATAATTTATCACCAGCTTTATGTTCGATATGCATAGTGATTCCGCTTCGATTTCTAAACTCAGTTACGTAAAAATAGAACTGGCTTCTGCCGTAACCCTTAGGGTCTTTTCCAATGTATTGGAGCCACACCTTTTCTAAAGTCATCCCTCTCTTTCTAAGGTCCTTGACGACTTGAGGGAGCACCTCATTTAAGCGCTTAAGTCGATCAGTATCAGGAATTATTTGATGATTCTTAAATGGGTGAAAGAGTTCATATAAAGCTCTTTCATCCATTACTTCCAGCTCAGCAATTGTTTTACCCAAGGTTGCAAACAATTTGAGATACTGCTTTACTACATTTCTTGAGACACCTGTAAGTGTGCTGATTTTCTTACTACCAAAGCCCCCGGCATGGTAGCGAATGATTTGTTTAATTTTGTTCATAATGATTGGTTTATTTGCCATATTTTGCGATTGAAATGGCAAAATATGGAACCAATCCTCATTCAAAGTCCTTTTTTCTGGGGGGCAATTTGCTCCGAAAAATCTGTTCAAAAGAGGGGGTCAGTTTACTCCGAAAATCTCTTTTTAACAGGGGGTCAATTTGCTCCGAAAACAAGGGGGTCAGTATGCTCCGAAAAGGTAGGGGTCAATTTGCTCCGAAAGAAGGGGGTCAGTTTGACCGGATTTTGCAGTAATGCTATTGAATGCAAAAAGGCCATAAATTAAGAAGGGTGAATTTGCTTTCACAAATTCACCCACTTGCACCAATCCGCAGAATGGCATTACAAAAATAAAATTAACATTTAAATAAACAAGTAAATATTTAAATATTAAATCTCAATATCAAATTGACTTATAAGTTTATAAGCTCCATTATCCTTTTTAAAAAAGTTCCAACTGCTGGGGTACCATAACTTTCTCCGCTTCCTTTTTCCCAAAAAAAATCTCCATCATCCCAAATTGCTTGTCTGTTATGCTTAAAATACCCACATGTCCTTTACTTGGCAATGATTCTTTTGCCCTTCTTATGTGTACCTCCGCGTTTTCTCTGCTGGCACAATGCCGCAGGTAGATGCTAAATTGGAACATGGTAAAGCCATCTTGCAATAACTCCTTTCTGAACCGAGCCGATATTTTGCGCTCCGCCGCGGTTTCGGTTGGTAAGTCGAAAAATACTAGCACCCACATAATTCGGTATTCGTTTAAGCGTTCCATTAACTAAATTCTGGATACAACAATTTCCTTTCACTTCCTTCATAGCATTGAGCCAAACTGCTTGTGGTGCGCTGCAATGCAACCATCATCGGACTTCGTTGGTTATTGATAATTACTTCCTTTGCAGGTAAACTCAAAAGTATGCCTTTGCTAGTTTTGTCTAATTCTAATTCTTGTCCATTCCCTTCTTGTAGCATTTCATAAACCATTTCGTCGGCATAAATTCTATAGGGTTCCATTACATCATCTGCCAAACAATAGGCATTGTATTTATTTCTATGATGTATGCCCAAGGTTGGTAGAAGTCCGCTGCCAACCAATGAACGCGCCACCGTGGCTCTAATGATGGCATATGCGTAATTTAATAGGTTGTTTGGATACATGCCAAATCTATCACGCGTAAAATCTTGGATCAAACCACTATAAATTGTTTTCCAATACACTGCCGCTGCCCTGCCTTCAAGGTTATTGGTATCGCCGCTATTTACATCATTTGCAAATTGTAATAGGCCTTTCGATTCTTGGGTAAATCCTTTTTTGTTTAACAGTGCTGCTTGGTTCCTAATTTTATATTTAATGGTTTGTTGCCAAAGTTGTTTCTTCAAGGGCTCACTGGCTTCTATTTGGTTTCTGAACCTTTCTTGTTGGGTATTGTGACCTTCTAACGGCATTAGCATGGAAGCTGGTAGGTGATTGGCATCGCAACTAACCAAGGCAATATTGTGCGCGGCTATTTGCTGCATTACTGTATGTGTGAGGGTAATTTGCTGGTGGTCTAAAATCAATATTCCAATGTCTTCAATGGGGATTTTCTTCGTTAATATTTGATCTATTCCTTTTCCTTCTAGAACTTGTAACTCCAACTGCTTGTCTTTAACACAAACATAATAGGGATTGCCGAGGTAAATGGTTTTCTTAATCATATATTTTAGCCTTATTATGAGAAAGTTACAGAAACCATGCCAAAATAGATGGCTGGTAATTAATTAAGCTTAAATTTTTCCTCAGCACCAAGCATAAATCTCAAACCGCAACTGCATTTTTGGTTAATAATGATAAAAATTTTAATAAGTAGAAAGAGAGAATGGTATAATCTTTTATACACGCACATTGCCCAGCATTTAAGGCAATTTGGGGTTTAGGTTCTATTAATTTGACCCTTGTTAATCCAAATTTTTCATACTTAAGCCAATTCTTTTTCTTGGCAAGTCAATCTCTATAACCTTTACCTGAAGTTGCTGCTGTAGTTTAACTACTGTTGTTGGATCAGCAATAAATTTATTGGCCATTTCCGAAATATGAACCATGCCATCTTGCTTCACACCTATATCTACAAAGCATCCAAACTTGGTAATATTGGTTACAATACCCGGCAGGATCATGCCTAAACTTAAATCTTCTGGTTTTTTTACATTCCCAAATGAAAATGATTTGGCCTTTGCCCTTGGGTCTAAACCGGGTTTGGCTAACTCAGCTAAGATGTCGTTGATACTTATTAAGCCTATGGTTTGTGTGAGGTAATTTTGGGCAACAATTTGTTTGCGTAAAGTTTCATTTTTTAATAAATCTGCTACGGTACATTTTTGATCCAAGGCCATTTTTTCAACAATTTGGTAAGCTTCTGGATGAACCGCAGAGTTATCTAATGGGTTTTTGGCATGTGGTATCCTTAAAAAACCTGCACATTGTTCAAAGGCTTTATCACCCAAACGAGGTATTGCGAGTAATTGTTTTCTGCTATGAAAAGGGCCATTGTCATTCCTAAATTGAACAATGTTTTGTGCTAATTGTGAACCTAAACCAGAAACGTGCATGAGCAAGCTTTTACTTGCTGTATTTAAGTTTACACCTATGTGGTTTACACAACTTAATACAACGGTATCTAAGCTTTGTTTTAACTCGTTTTGATCCACGTCATGCTGGTATTGCCCAACGCCAATAGATTTTGGGTCAATCTTTACGAGCTCTGCTAATGGGTCGGCAAGCCTTCTGCCAATTGATACTGCGCCTCTTACGGTAAGGTCTTTATTTGGAAATTCTTCTCTGGCAATTTCGGAGGCGGAATAAATGGAGGCACCATTTTCATTCACCATAAATATTTCTGGCATTGGTTCAAACCGAATACTTTTTATAAAATCTTCTGTTTCTCTACCAGCAGTTCCGTTTCCAATGGCTATTGCTTCAATTTGAAATTTTGCCACCCATTTTTCTACGGCAGTAGCAGCTTTGGCAAATTCTTTTTGTGGTTCATGCGGATAAATAATTCCTTCTTCTAACAAGTTGCCAGCCTCACTTAAGCATACTATTTTGCAACCAGATTTAAAGCCAGGGTCAATTGCTAAAATTCGTTTTGAACCTAAAGGTGCTGAGAGCAATAATTGACGCAAATTTTCTGCGAATACGGCAATTGCTTCTTTGTCGGCTTTTTTCTTACTTAGGTTTCTGTATTCTGTTTCAATAGAAGGACCTAATAAGCGCTTATAGGAATCTTTACATGCTAAAGCAATTTCTTTACCCGATGGTGTTTTTCTATGAATAAATAGTTGTTCTAATTTTTGAATAGCAATTGCTTCATCTGGCTCAATACTTATTTTTAATAGTCCTTCTTCTTCGCCTCTAAACATGGCAAGTATGCGGTGAGAAGGGCAGTAATTTAAGGATTCTTGGTAGTTGAAATAATCTTGGTATTTGTATGCTTCTGTTTCTTTTCCTTTGGTAATTTTTGAGTGAATAAGCGCGTATTTATCAAATTGTAACCTAATGGCATTGCGCGCTTTTAGGTCTTCATTGATCCATTCTGCAATAATATCTCTTGCACCCTGTATGGCTTCGTTTTCATTTTTAATATTTTTATTCAGGTATCGTTTGGCTTCTATGTATACTTCTTGGTAGCTTTCTTTCATTAACCAAGAGGCAAGGGGTTCTAATCCATTTTCTCTGGCAATACTGGCTTTTGTTTTTCTTTTTACCTTAAAGGGCAGGTATATATCTTCTAGTTCGTTTGGTTCAGTGCAATTATTGATACTTAACTCTAGGTTAGTTGTTAATTTACCAAGTGAGGTAATGGTTTCTAGGATAAAGTTTTTT
>CANKQY010000113.1 GCA_947485745.1 Bacteroidota bacterium | reverse complement strand
GCAGATGGCAAAATAGACCAAAATAAAATTGATTTGGTGGGCCGTTTGGGAAGTGATTGGTATGTAAGAGCAAGTGGCAATGCCTTATTTGAAGTAGCTAAACCCGCCAAAAATCTGGGAATAGGCTTTGATCAATTGCCAGCAGCCATTCGCAATAGCAATCAACTAACCGGAAACAACCTAGGCATGTTGGCCAATGTGGAGCAGCTACCAGATGCCGATAGCATTGCCATTTTTGCGCACATGAACAAAGAGTTGTTTGCCATCCTCAACCGCGATATCTCAAAAATTGAAAAGCAAGAACTCCTGCACAAACTAGCCCAACGCCTATTGCACGAAGGCAAAGTAACTGATGCCTGGAAAGTGTTGATGAGTTAGCTATGGAAAACACCAATCCAAAACCGCAGCGCCGTTTGAGGTATAAAGGAACGCATCCCAAGGCTTTTCAGGAGAAATACAAGGAATTGCAGCCGGAGCAATATGCTGCGGATATTGAGAAAGTGATTCAAAAAGGTAGAACTCCCGCGGGTATGCACTTGTCTATTTGCGTGAATGAAATCATGGAATTCTTGCAAATTAAACCCGGACAAATTGGATTAGATGCCACGCTTGGCTATGGCGGACATAGCAAAGAAATACTCGCTAGGCTAGCTCCTGGCGGATTATTATATGCCACAGATGTGGACCCAATTGAATTGCCCAAAACCACAGAAAGATTAGCTACTTTGGGCTTTGGCCCTGATGTTTTAATCACAAAAAAAATGAACTTTTCTGACATCGATCAAGTTACGGAGGATGAAGAGATATTTAATTTTGTGTTGGCCGATTTGGGTCTTTCATCTATGCAAATAGACAATCCAGAACGTGGCTTTTCATTGAAGGCTGATGGTCCACTAGATTTAAGACTCAACCCAAAAAGTGGCAAGCCTGGTTCGGCTATTTTGCCCCAATTATCGCAAGAAGAATTGCAAGAAATACTTTGGCTCAACGCTGATGAACCTTATGCCGAAATTATTGCTGAGGCCATCGTGGGCAAATTTAAAAAGGGTGGCAAAATAGAAACCACCTCCCAATTGCAAGATATCATTGCAGAAGCCCTTGATTTTTTGCCCAAGAAAGAACGCAAAGAACTCATTAAAAAATCTTGTCAGCGCTGCTTTCAAGGCATACGCATTTATATCAACGATGAATTTGGGGTATTGGATAAGTTCTTAGAAAAACTGCCTTATACGCTCGCTCCTGGCGGCAGAGTGGCTATTTTAACTTTTCATTCTGGCGAAGACCGCAGGGTAAAAAAAGCCTTCCAAAATTTCCATCGTGCCGGCGTTTATTCCGAAATTGCCAAGGAACCCATTCGCCCAAGCGGTGCAGAGATTTTCAATAACCCCAGAGCCAGATCTGCAAAATTGAGATGGGCTATTAAAAGTGTCTAAAAATGCTGTCTAAATTTAAGGAAGCTATTCCATTATAATGGTCACTATTTGCATCATTAGCTCTTTTTTGGTTCGAACCGAAATATTTTTAAGCTGATTTATAGATAATTATATTATTAATAACAGATTAAAAGAAAGTTTGGCAAAGTATTGGACATAGCTTTTACATCTAAAATCATTTTACTTGATATACTAAAAATCCCAGTCTAATAGCCATTAGATTGGGATTTTTTTTTGGGTTAGTGCTTTTAAAGAATGGTTTTCACTACAACCAAGCAACGATTCTTTAAATAAAAAATAATTTTTAATTTTTAAAAATCTTGGGGCCTTGGCGCCTTGGTGGCAATAAAAAAATTGTTCCTTTGTTTCTTTGCAGTAAAAACTAAACTTTTATTTCCCACCAAGCTTATCCGTGTCGAAGCCACGTTTTTTGGCCATTTCCTCGAGTTTGAGCTGGAATTTCGACTTGGTTACAGGCTTCTTTCTATTCTCCTGAATTTGCGCATGCAAGGCTTTATCATCCACAAAGGTGCGGATCAACAATTGCTGACCAATGGTAAATATGTTCGACAAGAAATAATAATAAGTTAAACCACTGGCATAGTTATTAAAGAAACCAAGGAACATCACTGGCATGAGGTAGCTAATGATTTTCATTTGACCAGTTACACCCGTCATTTGGTTATTGTACATGGTATACACCAAGGTAGAAACCGTCATTAATAGTGTAAACAAACTCACGTGGTCGCCATAAAATGGAATATTAAATCCTAGGTTCAAAATGCTATCATAGCTAGATAAATCGCTACTCCACAAGAATGCTTTCTGACGTAATTCAAATGCACTTGGGAAGAATTGGAACATGGCAATCAAGATTGGCATTTGTAGCAATACTGGCAAACATCCTCCCATTGGATTAACACCTGCCTTGCGGTACAACTTCATATTTTCTTGTTGCATTTTGGCCATATCGTTGCCAAATTTCACTTTAATCTCATCTATTTCTGGCTTTAAAACTCGCATTTTAGCAGAGGATAAATACGACTTATAAACCATTGGAAACAATAAGGTTTTTACAATAACGGTGAGTAATAAAATTACCAAACCAAAGTTAACGAAGTACTGACCTAAGAAAAAGAATACGTTTACCGTTAAAAGCTTATTCACCCAACCAAAGATACCCCAACCCATTGGCACCACATTTTCGAGTCCAACATTAAGTGCTTTAAGCGTTTTATAGTGATTAGGACCAAAATAAAATTGCATGTTAAAAGATTCATTTTTCTCATGGTTATAGGTTAGTCCGATATTGGCATTGAGGTGCTTCACAAACTTCATTGACTCATCATTCTTAGTTTCGAGCGTAGCGTTATCGAAGGTCTTTTCGCTGATTAATGATGTATTAAAGTATTGTTGCTTAAATGAAATCCATTGCAAAGGTGTTTTAAGGTCTTCTTTAACCTCCTTTGTTTCTGCAAGGTAATCTGGATCTTCGTTAGCATAACGGTAGTAAATTGTAGAAGTTTTATTCTCAGCATCATGTGTTTTTTCTTGTTGCAGTAGGTTCTGTTTCCAATTTAAATCCAAGAAATTATTGTTTGGAGCAATTACCGCATCCATGCCAATGAGGTTAATTTTAAAATCAACCAAATTGTTGTTTTCGTTCAATGTAATTAAGTGCTCAATATACTGTCCCTCGGCCACTTGCACTTTCATGGAAACACCTTTACCACCTTTAGAACTGCTAGGCACGAAGAACAAGTCTTTGGTAGAAATAGCTTTGGCGTCGCGTGTGGCAAAGCCATATGAGAAATCGTTACCATCGCCATCCAAAATCACAAGTGGAGAGCCATCGGCGCGTTTGTATTTCTTTAATTCAACTTTATAAATTCTACCACCTTTGTTGCTAATATCAACCTTTATCTCCTCATTTTCGAGGGTAGTAAATTGGTTGGTGCCCGCGCTAAATTGTGCAAATGAGCCAAATGCATTTTGTATAGCATTGCTATCAACAATGGCAGGCTTCGCAATTTCTTCGGTTTGAACCAAAGTTGCTGCGATGCTATCGTTGATGGTGCGCACTAGGGTTAGGGAATCTTGTCGACGTTTTGCAGCATCAATTTCTGTTTGAGAAGGCTGGTTGATGTAGGCATAGCCTATCAATATTAAAAAAATTAGGCCTAGCCCTATGATCGAATTTCTATCCATTTTAATCTTAAAAGAGGGGCGAAAATAGGCAAATACCTGAATATTTTTAAAAGAAATAGATGAGGTGGAAAAACGATAGTTTTACTATGGAGCAACAAAGTAACAATTCTCATTTTTAAAAATAATTATTTTTAAAAATATTTTTTGTCTCCAGACTTTAAAAATCTTTAGATTTTTTATAAAATTAAAAAAAAATTGTTGCCTAGTTGCTTAGTAGTAAAAACCAAACTAATTACTTCTGACTATGAATAACGGCTGCTTTTACGAATTTAATGAAGAGCGGATGTGGGTTCAAAACGGTACTTTTATATTCTGGGTGAAATTGTACCCCAATAAAATAAGGGTGATTTTTGATCTCTACAATTTCGGCTAATTTGGTATCTGGGTTAACGCCAGTTATTTGCATACCCTTTGCCTCAAAATCTTTTATAAAGGCATTGTTGAACTCAAAACGATGGCGGTGACGCTCATTCACTTTTGTTTTCTCATAAGCACTATAAGCTTTAGTTCCTTTGGTAACCTCGCAAACATAGGACCCCAAGCGCATGGTACCACCTTTATTGGTAATTTTTTTCTGGTCTTGCATCATGTCAATAACAGCATGTTTGGTTTTAGGATTCATTTCGGTGCTATGGGCATCTTTCCATCCAATCACATTTCTGGCAAACTCAATAACTGCCATTTGCATGCCTAAGCAAATTCCAAAGAATGGAATACCTTTTTCACGGGCAAATTTAATCGCAACTATTTTACCTTCAATACCACGTTCTCCAAAACCAGGGGCAACCAAAATACCATCTAATTCTACCAATTTATTTTCAATGTTATCTTCGGCCAATAATTCACTATGGATGTATTGAACCCTAACCCTGGCTTCATTTGCGGCACCTGCATGAATAAAAGCTTCAATGATAGATTTATAGGCATCTGGCAATTCAACATATTTACCAATAATGCCAATTCTCACCTCGTTTTTCGGATTTTTATGGCGGGTTAAAAAGGTCTTCCAACTCTCCAAATCTGGCTCATTTTTGGCGGATAATTTCAATTTAGACAAAACAGTTTTATCCAATTTTTCTTTGAGCATCATTAGCGGCACATCGTAAATGGTAGGCACATCCAAGGCTTCAATGACCGAATTGGCATCTACATTGCAGAATAAGGCAATCTTCTTGCGCATTTCTTTGGTAATAGAATGCTCAGTTCTGCAAACCAAAATATCTGGCTGAACGCCGCTTTCCAGTAACAACTTAACGCTGTGTTGAGTAGGTTTGGTTTTAAGCTCTTTGGTTGAACTCAAGTAAGGCAATAAAGTTAAATGCACCACAAGCGCATCTTCATCCTTCATTTCCCATAACAGCTGCCGTACAGATTCAATATAAGGTAATGATTCAATATCGCCAACCGTACCACCAATTTCGGTAATGATAAAATCAAATTCGCCGGTATTTCCTAATAATTTGATTCTTCTTTTGATCTCATCTGTGATATGAGGAATAACCTGAACTGTTTTGCCTAAATAGGCCCCTTCGCGTTCTTGGTTAATGACATGTTGGTAAATTCTACCAGTTGTAACATTGTTGGCCTGCGAAGTTGGGCTATTTAAAAATCTTTCATAATGACCCAAATCCAAATCTGTTTCTGCACCATCTTCGGTTACAAAACACTCACCATGTTCGTATGGATTTAGCGTACCTGGATCCACATTGATATATGGATCTAATTTTTGGATGGTGACGGTATAACCTCTGGCTTGCAAAAGTTTTGCTAAGGAAGCTGCAATAATTCCTTTACCTAATGAGGAAGTAACCCCGCCTGTAACGAAAATGTATTTTGGTGTCATAATGATTTTATTTGAGGCACAAAATACGGCAAAAACTATTGGGGAATCTGATTGCTAGAGCCTTAAATCAGACAAACAAAAAGAGTAAAGTTAAACCGTAAAAGTGTACTTACGGGATGCAATAATAGGTTTTTTAGTACCGGCAACCAAAATGCCTGAATGATTGTTTTCAAAAAGTTGTCAACATGAGGAAGAGGGGGTGACTTGGAGAGGGGGTGACTTGGAGAGGGGGTGACTTGGAGAGGGGGTGACTTGGAGAGGGGGTGACTTGGAGAGGGGGTGACTTGGAGAGGGGG
>CANKQY010000112.1 GCA_947485745.1 Bacteroidota bacterium | reverse complement strand
GCTGTGATTGCAGAAAATGGTCAGATGAAAATTGCCCAAGTTATGAAAGTTACCTTAAGCTGCGATCACCGTGTGGTAGATGGCGCGGTAGGTTCAGCCTTCTTGGCAACCTTGAAAGATTTGCTGGAAAATCCGGTGAAGATGTTGGTTTAGGGGAAGGCTTCTGGCGACTGGCTTCTGGCCGTTTGCTGTTGGTCTTAATCTGTTAGCCGCCTACTTAAAGTTATTAGAAACTTAACCTATTAAATATTAATTTGCAAGTAGCTAGAATCTAGATGCCAGATACTTAAAATAAACAATGGACACAAATCTGCTAAGAGCTAAGGGCCAAGAGCTAAAGGCCGTTCTAGATCTTGGTACCAACACTTTTCATTTGTTGATTGCGGAGGTTCAGGAAAGTGGAATAAAGGAACATTATCAAAAACAAATTCCGGTGAAGATTGGTGCTGGGGGAATCAACAGTGGAGTGATTGCGCCAGAAGCTTATTTACGCGGGATGGAGGCTTTGGGTCAATTTCATGAAATCATTTCTCAATATCCTATAGAAACTATTGTAGCTACTGGCACCTCGGCTATTAGAAATGCCAAAAATGGGACCGTATTTTTAGCAGAGGCTAAAGCACGATATGGGTTTAACATTGAAAGCATCAGCGGCGATTTGGAAGCCGAGTTAATATATAAAGGTGTGGCCTTATCTTTTTCATTTCCAAACAGGCCCGTTTTGGTGATGGATATTGGCGGCGGTAGTGTTGAGTTTATCATTGGCCAAAGAGACCAAATTCTTTGGAAGCAGAGCTTTGAAATTGGAGTTGCTAGATTATTGGAGAGATTCCGTCCGTCGGATCCAATCTTGGAATCGGAAATGGCCGAGATTGGGCAATATTTGCAGGAAATGCTGAAACCCCTGACCAACGCGTTGGTTCAAACCGAACGAAAAGAAGGAAAAGTAAATTTATTAATTGGCTCAGCGGGTAGTTTTGAAACACTTTTGGACGTATTGAAATTAGATTTGCAAAAAGCTAATAATTCCATAACGCCCTTTGCTCATGAGGTTTCCAAAGAAAATGTCAATTTATTTTTCGGTTTGATCCTACACTCAACTGAAGCAGAAAGGAAGCAATTGAAAGGCCTGTTAGATTTTAGGGTAGACATGATTGTGGTTGCCACTTTATTATTTAAACACGTTTTAGAGACCTATTCAATAGGTAATTTGGTGGCAAGTAATTATGCTTTAAAAGAAGGTTTGTTAAAAAAATAAAAAAACTTACAAGTCCAAAAACATTGTTTTTATTGGTGATGAGCCCGTTGCGGAATAATTGTTGACTTATTTTCTTTCACAAAATTATTTGCTGTATTATCTTCGGAGCCATAATCAAAATCATACCTGCTCTATGCAAACTTTACGTTCAAAAGCACTCGATATGGTGCAAGGTCGCAAAAAGATAACCGTTACACCACCATCTATTCGTGTATCCGATTATTTTAACATAAACGTATTCCATGATTCAGCCATGATGGAATACCTTTCAAAGGAAGCTTACAAAGCTGTTTCATCAGCCATTAAAAATGGCATCAAGATTGACCGTTCAATGGCAGATCAGGTGGCTACAGGCATGAAAAACTGGGCAATTTCTAAAGGAGTGAGTCATTATACCCATTGGTTTCAGCCATTAACAGGAGCAACTGCAGAAAAACACGATTCATTTTTTGAACCAACTGAAGACGGCAGAGCCATTGAAAAATTTGCGGGTGGAGCATTGGTTCAACAAGAGCCTGATGCATCTAGTTTTCCAAACGGTGGTATCCGTAATACCTTTGAAGCCAGAGGTTATACCGCATGGGATCCATCATCTCCTGCTTTTATCATGGAAGGATCGAACGGAAAAACTTTGTGTATTCCTACCATTTTTGTTTCATATACTGGTGAAGCATTAGATTACAAAGCACCATTGCTTAAGGCATTGCATGCTGTAGAAAAATCTGTTGTCAATGTGTGCTCAAGTTATTTTGATAAAACTGTAAACAAGGCTTGGGCCTCTTTGGGCATTGAGCAAGAATATTTTTTGGTTGATGAAGCCATGTGTATTGCTCGCCCAGATTTAATGCTTACAGGCAGAACTCTTATTGGCATGTCGCCAGAAAAAGGTCAGCAATTAGAAGACCATTATTTTGGTTCTATTCCACCAAGAGTTTACGACTTTATGGTAGATTACGAAACCGAATGTTATAAATTGGGTATTCCATTAAAGACTCGCCACAATGAGGTAGCGCCGTCTCAATATGAATGTGCACCAAATTTTGAGGAAGTAAATTTAGCCATAGACCACAACCAATTGTTGATGGATGTTATGGAAAAAGTTGCCATTCGTCATAAGTTTAAAGTGTTATTGCATGAAAAACCATTTGCAGGAATTAATGGTAGTGGCAAGCACAACAATTGGAGTTTAATTACAGATACAGGCATTAATTTATTGGCGCCTACACAAAATCCATCAGAGAACTTGCAGTTCTTAACCTTCTTTGTGAATGTGATTAAAGCAGTGCATGACCACGATGATTTGTTGCGTGCTTCTATTGCATCGGCAGGCAACGAACACAGGTTGGGAGCCAATGAAGCGCCGCCCGCTATTGTGAGTATTTTTATTGGCAGCCAAATGACAGAAGTTTTGGAAAGTTTGTTAAACAATAAACAAACCAAAAACACCAGCAAAGCAGCTTCAATTGACGTAAAGAAAATTCCAGAAATTCTTTTAGATAATACAGACCGTAACCGTACCTCTCCATTTGCGTTTACTGGAAATAAATTTGAGTTTAGAGCGGTGGGATCAAGCGCCAATTGCGCCAATGCCATGATTGTATTGAACACCATTATGGCCGATCAATTGAATAAATTTAAAGCCGAAACCGATGCTTTAATAAAGAAAGGTAAGAAAAAAGAGGACGCTATTTTAGAGATATTGAAAGGCTATTACAAAGCGAGTAAAAAGATTTTATTTGAAGGCAATGGCTACAGCGATGAGTGGGTGAAAGAAGCAGCAAAACGTGGATTAAACAATGTTAAAAATACCCCTGAAGCTTTGAATGCTTATATCAGCAAATCGAGCCAAGATTTATTTGTAAAAAATGAAATCTTTAATGTGGTAGAATTAAATGCACGTTATGAAATTATGCAGGAGCTTTATGTGAAGAAAATTGACATTGAAGCCAAGCTTTTGGCGCAATTAGCAACAAGTCATGTAATACCTGCAGGTATAGCTTACCAGCGCAATTTAGCTGAAAATGTGAAGGCAATGAAAGATGCTGGATTAAGCAAAGCTGATACTGAAATTCAAGTTAATTTGATTAAAACTTTGGCTTCGCATATTAAAACTATTAGTCAGAATGTAGATAAGCTTTTACTTGAATTAAACAAGGCACATCATGCTCCAAGCACTCACAAAAGTGCGGTTGCTTTTTCTAGCAAAGTAAAGCCATTGTTTGAGCCAATAAGAGAGAGCAGTGATGCCTTAGAGTTTTTGGTTGACGACGAGTTATGGAAACTTCCAAAATACCGCGAAATGCTATTTGTGAAATAGCATTTGGTTAGCATTTTATAGGCTACTTAGGCTCCAAGGATGATTAGGTTATTCTAATAACCATTGAATCTTGGCATCTAAGTAGCCTTTTATTTTACTGAAATTGAGGACTTTCGAAATAAAAACCTCCTGTATTTGGACAATAATTTCTAATTTTTTAAGTTTTTTTCTTAAAATGTATCATTAACTAGTTAATTTTTAATAAACTTGCATTAATTACGTTCTACTAGAAAACCCTATATTCATGAATAAAAGATACTATTTACTTAATTTAATCTTAGGTATTTCTTTTTTAACAATTCTCGCTGCTTGTGGAGCCAAGAAAGGTTCTATTGGCGCTGCTAGAGAGGCATACCAAAAAAAGGAGTTTTTTGTTGCTGGTGATAATTACCGCAAGGTTTATTCTAGCACCAAAAATAAGGACGAAAAAATTGAGGCAACCAATAAGGCTGCCGAATGCTATTGGCTCATGAACGACATGAAGAATGCCGAGAGTTGGTATAGAAAAGCCATTAAAGTTGATCCTAAAAATACCGATAACCAACTGCGTTTAGCAAAAACTTTGAAGAACAATCAGAAATTTGAAGAAGCGATAGTAGAGTTTAAGAACTACCAAAAAATGACTCCAGAAAATGGGGATGCAGTTAACCGCCAGATTAAGGGATGTGAAAATGCATTGAAGTGGAAGAATGATAAAACAAGGTATGTAGTTGAAAATGTTAAAGGTTTGAACACAAGGTGGGAGGATTTTGCACCACAATGGTTCAAAAAAGACCAATTGTTTTTTACATCTGATAGGGAAAAAGGTGTTAGCGGAAGTAGCATGTATGGCTGGACTGGCAATGGTTATACCGACCTATACACATCTACTTACAAAGTTGATAAGAAAAACCCAAATAACATAACTTACCAAGCACCCGTATTAGTTGATAAGGATCATTTGAATGGCAAATTAAACGATGGAGCCATTGCATTTGATTCTAGATTTGCAACAGCGTATGTTACACGTTGTAATTATGATAATAATTTAAAAGGTAAAAGTTGCCGCATTTACCAATCGAACCTAACTGGCACAGAGTGGTCTGATCCAGAACCAGTGGCATTTAGTTCAGATTCATTTAATTGTGGTCAGCCTTCTCTTACGAAGGATGCACAAATTATGTACTTTAGCTCTGATATGCCAGGGGGATTAGGAGGTAAAGATATTTGGTTTGCAACTTTTAGTAAGCGTAGTAAAACATGGGGCGACCCTGTAAATCTTGGCCCAATTGTGAACACAGAAGATGATGAGATGTTCCCAACTATTTTGGAAGATGGCAGTTTATATTTTGCCTCTAATGGTCATGTAGGTTTGGGTGGTACAGATATTTTTGTTACCAAAGGAAGCGGAATTGATTGGAGTGATCCTGTTAATATGAAATCGCCAATCAACTCGCATGGTGATGATTTTGCCATGATTTTGACTAAAGACAAAGAAAGTGGCTATTTTAGTAGTAACCGTGACGGCGGAAAAGGACAAGATGATATTTATCGTTTTAGCATGACCCCATTGGTATTTACCTTGAGCGGTGTAGTTAGAAATGGCAAAACAAAAGCCATCATGCAAAATGCTACCATTACTCTAACAAGTAGCAGCGATACTGGAAAAGTAATTTTAAAAACCGACCAAGTAGGTTCATACAAGATTACTCTTAAAAACAGAACAGACTACGAATTATTTGCATCTCGCCAAATGTTCTACGATAGTAAATTAGAGGAAAAAACCACCAAAGGTTTAGAGCAATCAGCAGATTTGATCCAAGATTTTGAATTGAACTCTTTGGGATTGGAAACCTTTACACTTAGAGGAATTTTATACGACTTAGACAAAGCAAATATCCGTCCTGATGCTGCAATAGTATTAGATTCATTGATTATAGTGTTGAACAAATATCCTACTTTAAAAATAGAATTAGGTTCACATACAGATTGTAGGGCAGATTCATTGTATAACATCAACCTGTCGCAAAGGCGCGCAGACTCTGCTGTTGCTTACTTAGTAAGAAACGGTATTGACACCATGCGTTTGGTTTCAAAAGGTTATGGTGAAAACATGCTTGAAGTTACTGAGTGTGCTTGCGAAGGTCCGAATGAAAGAGAGCAAGGATTAAAATGTACTGAGGCACAACACCAATTGAACAGAAGAACAACTGTAAAAGTATTAGATATCTATTGGGAAAAACCTAAGCCAAAACCAACAACACCAGTTGCACCGGCGCCAAGAGGAACACCAAGGCCTCCAGCAGGAAGACCAGCTCCGGCGCCAGCGACCACTCCGGC
>CANKQY010000111.1 GCA_947485745.1 Bacteroidota bacterium | reverse complement strand
CTTCGGCAGGCTTAGGGTGACGCCCTTCGACAAGCTCAGGGTGACGGGTGATGGTTGAAAATAGAGTGGAGCCTATGGCACTTGGGTATAGTGGAAGGCCTGTTTGGATATAATTTTTATATACAATAGGTCCAAGGCAGAAGAAGGCGATCGCAATGGCAACGGTTATCCTTTTTCCTCGCGCTATCATTGTTACATTCTTTTGAATAACCGCTCCAGCTGCTGTATAAATACCAATGGTAACGGCAATGATTGCTGGAGGTTTTATGGCAAAAACAAAACATGCTAGGAGCAATAAAATTTCTGCATTCAAAGTTTTTGGTTCAAACCAAAACCAATAAAATAAAAGTGGGATAAATATTAATACGGGCAAATCTGGACTAGGTGCGGTTAAATAAAGAAAGCTCAATGGCATAAATAAAAGGGCAAATGCTAACAAATAAATCTTGTTTTTCATTTGGTTTAATTCACCTTCAATTTGTTTTTGGGTGAATTGAAAATGTAAGTACAAAATAACAACAAATACAATAATGCCATTGATTTGATAGCTCATGGGTAAAAACGGAATTTGGGTCAGGCAAAGCAATGAGTGCCATGCTGATCCTAAGCCTAGCGCAGGATGTAAGTTGCCCAAGCCTTTTACCACACCATGTTGTTGCATCCATTGAATGGTTTGTAGATAATATCCTCCCATATCATTAATTTTAGTAGGAAGACTACTTTGGTACAACAAAACAAATAGAATTAAACCTAATCCTGCCTTAACCAAATTACTTAACGATTTAACCCAACTCAATAAGTTTTGAGCATGTACTTTATAATAAAATCCAAATCTCCATATTGCAGCCAGCGCACCAGTGAAAATAACCATAAACGAAAATTCATTTATTGGTCCTCCAATAAAAAACCATTGGCTCATAATACCTAATACCGCAAACCCAATTAGGATAGGGGTAATGGGATTATATGGTAGTGGCTTTTTTATAATAATAAATGGAACTAACCCATAGATATATGCGAGGAAAATAGTGCTGATAAAATAAGGTAATGAGTAAATCATTTATTGAAGTATGAAGTTTTAAGTATTAAGCGTTATGTTTTAAGTAGGAAGTATTAACTATTTGGTTTTTGGTTAAGGGCAAATATAAGAAGGATAATTGCTACTAATGGACTAAAGGCTATGGGGTGAATATATTCGTGGGATCGCATGGCGAAAAAATAATTGTTTTGAAGAAAGAATACATCTATAGCACCTAATAAAAAAAGACCTATAGTTATTGCAAAATACGCCAGTTTATGTCCGTTAAAAAACTGTTTGTAAATGAGCCAAATAGTTAATAAATTCAGGCTGATCCGAGCTGATTTATTTAGTAAAAAGGCTGTCCACTCCATGCAACTTGGGTTAAAATAATAATAGCCACATCCGTTGTTTTTTAACGCCATAAGGTTAAGGCTTTGCGTCCCAAAGTTGATTAGGATTAAGGTAAGAATGATGATCCAAAATTTATATTTCATAAAGTGTGAGCTTTAATTCCAATGTATGGCAAGCTTTATGAGCTCTTTGTATTGGGCGAGCTATGATTTGTTTTTACCCAAACTACCATAATTGCAAAGGCAAATAAATAAAGGATAATGGGAAATAGGTACTCATGAAAAAAAACAAAGCTAGTTGGGTAAAATTGTTTAATCTGGATTAATGCATATAGTCGTAACAAGTTTCCTATAAAAATAACGAGCACAGATAAGGGAATAAAGACAAGGTATTTTTTTTTCTTGCCATGATAGGCCAATAAAAACGACAATAAAGCTATGAATACAGAAAGTCCGTTACAAGCTTCTTTTATATTTACAATTGCTTTGCCATTAATTTGAAATTGAACTTTTGCTGCTCCTGGTATTTCTATTAATGTTGACTGATTAAATAATGGCAGTAACAGCTTTGCAGTAAACATAGATAATGGGTCAATTTCTGGCTGATAAAGCCACAAATACCCTGTATACAAAAATTGCATGAATATATAGGAAGCTAAAAAAAGGACTACAAATTTCAGAGCTGGATTCATGTTGCAAAATATGGGAAATTATCCGGGAAAGTCACGCGTAAGGGCGAAAAATTTTTCGCCCTCCTCCAAATTACGCAATACATCCTTAAGGGAATACAAAATTTGTCTCAAGGGCATAAGGGCGAAAGATTTTTCGCCCTCCTCCAAATTACGCAATACATCCTTAAGGAAATCTTTAGGAAATACAAAATTTGTCTTAAGGGCATGAGGGCGAAAGATTTTTCGCCCCTACTATTTAAAAGAAAAATTTCTACCAATGGCAATTCCAATCCAATGAATAACACCATTATCCCTATAGATTGGCGCATAACTTAGCCGGAAACAAACACGATTTGTTTCCATCACTCTTAGTCCAATAATGGCATGGGGTAAAATTTGGCGTGTAGAAAAATCTTTTGTTTCTAAAGTAAATCCAGCGCCAATCTCCAACTTTTCTTTGCCAGTTCCTCTTAATACACTCATAGAAAATGGAACCATAAAAGTGCCTTTTTCAATATAAACCTTGTCCAAAATATCATTGTTAAACGGGGTGTACGCTCCACCAATTCTTGCAGTATAGGTATATTTTTCGCTATAGGTTCTGTATAAATATTTTTCGTAATTTAATGAATAAAATAAGGCCGATCCTCCTAATTCTACATACCAATTATTTAGGCCTTGCGGAGCAACATAGGCTTGTTCGTCTTGAGCCAATGTTTGGTTGCAGAAAAATAGCAAAAAGACTAGCTTGCAAAATAATATTTTCGTTACACGCATCACATACAAATTAACCTTGCACAAAGCAATCTACCAAGTTTTCTTTTTTTTGCATCAACTGAGCATAGATGTTGCCGTGGGTGCTTGTGCCATGTTGTATGCAGTTGGCCAACTTTTTAAAATCGTAATTCCTACTCATTATTTTTTTCTTTTAGCCATAGGCACCCTCATCATTTATTGGGTTGATCATGTGTTAGACAGTCAAAATCCACTTTTGGTTCAGCCCAACAAACGGCATTTTATATTTAATAAATATAAACCAATTTTTTTAGTAGCAATTATATCTCTTATTACCATCAATGCCTATTATTCAATTGTGTTTTTAAGTAGGGTTGAATTACTCTTTGGGCTTATATTACTTGGTAGTTTAGGACTTTATCTTTTTTATCACAAAAAACTTGTGCGCATATTTATCCTTGAAAAAGAATTACTCATTTCAAGTTTATATGTTACCAGTATTTTATTTGCCCCAATTACAATTATTAACGGTTCAATACTTTCTTATAGCTCAATTTCTTTATTAATTGTTGGCCTGAACCTAATGCTCTTGGCGCTACAAAATTTATTTAGTATGTCGGTTATTGAAAGCACGCTCGATAGCGAAAATGCTATAAAAAATATCACTCAAATATATGGTCCAACTAAAATTAGGGAGGTACAAGCTGCAATGCTTATGCTGCAAATTGTTCTAAGCATAATACTTTGGATTCTTATTCCAACTCAAATTACTTTTCATTTTTGTCTACTGATACTCTTTATTTCTACCCTCCAATATTTGCTTCCTCGCATTTTTAAACAGCCTCAAAATAATGTTTATCGGATGTTGGCGGATGGGGTGTTTGTGCTGGTGTTGGTGGTGTGAGGGTGCTCATACAAACCCCAGCCTTCCGGCTGGGGTATTTCCGGCTGGGGCACGTCAGGGTGGGGTACCTCAGGCTGAGGTATACTTCAGTGTGATGCGCCTCAGGCTGAGGTGTAGCGGATGCCCCAACCTGAAGTGTCGCGGATGCCCCAACCTGAAGGTGTCGCGGATGCCCCAACCTGAAGGTGTCGCGGATGCCCCAACCTGAAGGTTGGGGTTTGTTAGGCTTCCATCTATCAGGTAGGGGATTAGAAAAACCCCATCCTTGCCCGGTCGCCGAAGCCTTGGCGCAGGTTAACAGGTTTTGAGTGGGTGATGTGGTTCGACAAGCTCTCCATGACGGAGGTAGCGGATGCCCCAACCTGAAGTGTCGCGGATGCCCCAACCTGAAGGTTGGGGTTTGTTAGGCTTCCATCTATCAGTTAGGGGATTGTTAATGACATCCTTTTTTCTATATTGCTACACAAATAAACTGCCATGCAAAAGAAACATCCTAAAGGACTTAATTTTTTATTCTTTTCCGAAATGTGGGAACGTTTTGGGTATTACTTAATGATTGGCATTTTTCAATTGTATCTCACCGAGTCTATAGACAAGGGAGGTATGGGTATGGATAGAAAAGAGGCGGCAGATATCTATGGAACCTTTATTGCCTTTGTTTTTTTAACGCCTTTTTTGGGTGGCCTGCTCGCAGATAGAATTTTAGGTTATAAAAACTCAATTTTAATTGGTGGCGTATTAATGGGTTTAGGCTACTTAGGATTGGCTTTACCAGGCATGACTAGCTTCTATATTTCTTTGTTTTTGATCATTATAGGTAATGGATTTTTCAAGCCCAATATTTCAACATTATTGGGTAATTTATATAATAATCCAGAGTTTAAAAATAACAAAGATGCAGGTTATAATATTTTTTACATGGGTATCAATATTGGTGCTTGTGTATGTAATTTATTTGCAGCTTATATGCGTAACCGTTATGGTTGGGGTTATGCCTTTGCAACCGCCGGAATTGGAATGTTTATTGGTATCGCCACCTTTTTAATTGGCCTCCGCCATTACCGCCATGTTGATATCATTAAGGCTGTTCAACCAGAAGATATGCCTTTGGCAAAAATCATGGCGCAAGTTTTTTTACCTGCAATAATAGTAGGTGCCAGTGCGTGGTTTTTTCCCGGAAATATCTTTGGTTCAGACAGCACCGATGCCTTTATTTTTGCCACCATACCAGTGATTATTTTTTACATTGGGTTGTACGTTAAAGCTTCTGTAGAAGATAAAAGACCCCTTGCTGCTTTGTTGAGTATTATGGCAGTATCGGTCATGTTTTGGGCAGTTTTTAAGCAGAATGGAACAGCGCTTACTACTTGGGCTCAATTTTATACAGATAGAGAAATTCCTGCCGTGGTTCAACCAACTGCCAGAACCTTGTATTTGGCCGAAACCATGCCTTTTAAAACAGATTCAGTTACCTTATTCAATGATAAATTTCAAATGGTAAAAGAAAATGGTAAAGCATTGAAAACATTTGATAAACCGGTTTATTTTAGAAACCTCCCTGATGATAAAAAACCAGTTGAAGGAGAAACTGCGTACCTATTTAATACAGAATTATTTCAATCTATCAATCCTTTTTGGGTTATAGTGCTAACGCCATTAGTAGTAGGCTTTTTTGCCTTTTTGAACCGACAAAAAAAAGAGCCGAGTACTGCCACCAAAATTGCTTTGGGATTAATAATATCATCACTTTCAACTCTCGTAATGGTTGCCGCTGTTTATGTTGGTAGCAATGGTAGTATAAAAGTTTCACCGCTATGGTTGGTTTCTTGTTATGGTGTAATAACTATAGGAGAATTGTTCTTAAGTCCGATGGGATTATCATTGGTTAGTAAATTAAGTCCTAAACGCATAACCGCAGTAATGATGGGTGGGTGGTTTTTGGCAACCTCACTGGGTAATAAACTATCAGGTATATTGGCAACTTTGTGGGATGGCTATGAGAATAAGGCAAATTTCTTTTTAGTTAATTGCTGCCTGCTAGGTGCCGCTGCTATTGGAACGCTCTTTATGCTTAAGTGGTTGAATGGGATTTTGAAGGAGCATTTGTAAGATGATCAAACAAGCCCCAACCTTTAGGTTGGGGGATTGGTGATCGCGATGGTTGCGTGGTAGCCCCAACCTGAAGGTTGGGGTTTGTTACTCCTGCTTCTCAGCTGGAGGCGTATCTTTCTTTTTGCGGGGGGCTTTTTTGCCGGAGCTGCTGATTTTTAGTTCGTTGGTGTTTGCTTCTTTATCGTAGTCAATTTCGATGGTGTCGCCTTCGTTCATTTCCATTTTTAGTAACTCTTCAGCTATTGGATCTTCCATGAATTTTTGGATG
>CANKQY010000110.1 GCA_947485745.1 Bacteroidota bacterium | reverse complement strand
TCTAAATCTGGGCAAATACCCCGTTGGATTATATTGTTATTTGACATAGTAATCTGCGGAACGGCCTATTTTTTAGCAGTACTTACCAGATTTAGCCTAAACTTAGAAACTAATTTATTATACACCTCACTCACCGTTTTGCCAATAGTTTTGCTTGTAAAAGGAGTAAATATTAGTTACTTCAGATTACACAGTTTTGTACTAAGACATACCAGCGTGCAAGATGGCCTGCGCATATTTTATGCCATGGGCACCTCATTTTTCTTTTTGTTTATTATTGATTCAGTTTTCAATTATGTTCCGGGTAAAAATAATCACCTTTTCCCATACTCTATATTACTCTTAGATTTTACGCTATCCATCTGTTTACTGGGTGCCTTTAGGATTTTTGTAAAATTAATGTATATTAGGATTAGTTCTTTTTCGGATCAGAAAAAAATAAACTTTGCCATATACGGCGCAGGTACCGCCGGTTTAACCACCAAGCGTAAATTAGAGCAAGAAGGCAGCGAAGGCATTAAGGTAGTGGCATTTTTTAACAATGATGACCAACAACAACACAAAATATTAGAAGGCATAACTATTTACCACGGCAAAATAGACTTAGAAAGTGTGTTACAGCGCTACCATGTAAAGCAATTAGTTATTGCCGATTCAGACATTTCTATTAGTGAAAAGCAAGAAGTTATAGAACGCTGTTTGAACCTGAACATTGCAGTGCGCACAGTGCCACCAGTAGAGAAGTGGATCAATGGTGAGCTGAGCTTCAAGCAAATGAAGCAAGTAAAAATTGAGGACCTCATTGAACGCGATATCATTGAGTTAAATAAAGAAAGTATTGGACACCAAGTAAATAACAAGGTGGTATTAGTAACTGGAGCTGGCGGTTCTATTGGTTCAGAAATGGTGAGGCAATTGCTAAAGTTTAAACCCAAGAAATTGTTGTGTTTAGATACATCTGAAATTAAATTATATGAGCTAGATGCGGAGATTAGGGATATTCATCCATCTGCCATTAACACCTTTGCTGAAGTGATAGTTGCAGATATTACCAATGCATCGCGCATGGAACGGATTTTTGAGCACTTCAGCCCCGACATTATTTACCATGCAGCGGCCTACAAGCATGTGCCATTAATGGAAGAAAACCCAGGTGAGGCAGTGCGAGTTAATGTAAATGGCACCCGTATTTTATGCGATTTAGCCGTTAAGCACAATATAGAGCGTTTTGTAATGGTTAGCACAGATAAGGCTGTTAACCCCACCAATGTTATGGGAGCTAGCAAACGCATTGCTGAAATTTATGTACAATCTATGTGGGCACATATTCACAAAACAAAAAAAGGTAAAACCAAATTCATCACCACCCGCTTTGGCAACGTTTTAGGTTCAAGCGGCTCTGTAATACCAAAGTTTAGAAAACAAATTGAAGAAGGCGGACCTATTACCGTTACCCACCCAGATATTACCCGTTACTTCATGACTATTCCTGAAGCATGCCAATTGGTATTAGAAGCTGGCAACATGGGCAAAGGTGGCGAGATCTATATATTTGATATGGGTAAATCTACCAAAATAGTTGACCTGGCTAAAAAAATGGTAAAATTAAGCGGTTTGACCCTAGGTAAAGACATACAAATTGTATACTCCGGCCTCCGCCCAGGCGAAAAAATATTCGAAGAGCTACTCAACGACCAAGAAAACGCGCTCCCAACTCACCACAAAAAAATCATGATAGGCAAAGTGCGCTCTTACGAATTTGAGGAAGTACAGAAAGTTATTTCAGAGCTCATAAATCTATACGACACTCAAGACAACATGCAAATAGTAGGCATGATGAAAAAGATAGTACCCGAATTCCAGAGCAAAAACTCCATCTTCGAAAGCCTAGACAACGACGTTACCCTCCCCAACTCCAACGACCTCCAGCAGATGCTGATGAATTAACCTCCGGTCCCTGAGCTTGTCGAAGGGCTGTCGCAAGTTCGCAAGTCGCAGGTTTTGATTGCAGTAACCGTTAATCCATCGAACCACCACGTCATGGTGAGCCTGCCAAACCACAACGTCATGGTGAGCCTGTCGAACCACCACACTATAACTCACACTGCCTCTCCCCCCAACCTAAAGGATGGGGCTTGTCTTATCCATACCTGAAAGATGATGGGTCTCCCCACAAACCCCAACCTTCAGGTTGGGGCAAACACTCAACCACCTCGATCATCCTCAGGTTGGGTCCACCACGTCATAGTAAGCCCGTCGAACCACGTCATGGTGAGCCTGTCGAACCACGTCATGGTGAGCCCGTCGAACCACGTCATGGTGAGCCTGTCGAACCATCATCCTGAGCGTGTTGAAGGGCAAATCAATTATGATTTTTTCAAAAAATCAACATGAGCACTTATAATATTATTCTTAACTTGTATCCAAGTAATTGGATCAAACATTAAAGGCTCCTGCTGCTCATCTGCCTCCTGAAAATAAATAAGGCTTTTTAATGCGAAGAACAAAGAACTATCATTAAATTTTTTGATATAGAATTCAAGAATTTGTTTTAGCGAGAAAATTTCTAGCAATTTATTCAAATCATAAAAATCTTTTTTTGAACCCCTGTTTGTTATAGCAGCAATTTTCATCGCGGCAATTTCTTTAGATGTTGCCAATCGGATAGAATCCTCAATTAATAACTTGTCTATCCATTTATAAGGGTAATTTACAACATCAATTTTAACATTATTTACAAACAATGAATCGATTCTTTGGGAACTTTTTACTTCTTTAACACTCCCTATGGATTTAAAAAATTGGATCATCTCGTATGTATCAATTTTTTCGCTTCCAAAAAAATCCAAATCAATAGATTTTCTATGACCATGAATTAAGGCAAGAGCAGTACCCCCAACAAGTCTATAATTTTGGAATAAATCGCATTGATTTATTTTAATTAATAAATCCAGTGTTGGCTCATCAACAACTTTGTATTGAAGCATTTAAAGTGTTCTTTGGGAGTATTTGAAATGGTAGAAATAAAATTTAAATCGACTGGGTCTAAATTGCTAAAAGTTTTTAAGGTTTCAGTTATTTTTTCTAATGAGTATATGTTAACAATACAATTCCACTCCTGCAGGCTCCCTCTCTCTAAAACTCTGCCAATTATAGTTTTCTTACTTTTTTCCCACTCTAATAGCAATGGATCTATATCCCAAAAAAGATGCACAGATAATAAATCAATAGGCCTTTTAGATTCCATTTTCATGTTAAAATTCAAATATACAAAATAACTTCCATTCCTCAAATATCGCAACTTTTAATTGCGTTAGCGCACAGCCTTTTCCCGGCGCCCTATGACCCCGAAGCCTTGGCGTAGGTTACAGGTTTTGATTGCGATTGCAATTAGACCGTCGATCCACAGCGTCATGGTGAGCCTGCCAAACAACGTCATGGTGAGCCTGCCGAACAACGTCATGGTGAGCCCGTCGAACCACAGCGTCATGGTGAGCCCGTCGAACCACAGCGTCATGGTGAGCCTGTCGAACCACAATGTTGGGGATTGGTTTTTATTTTACTTTTTATTACATTGCATGAAATAAAAGTGGAACTTTTTTTGATAGATTCAATTATAAGAAATATATGGAAGCGAAATTTTCACCAAGAGTAAAAGACGTGATCTCTTACAGTAGAGAAGAGGCAATTCGTTTGGGCCATGATTATATAGGCACAGAGCACCTGCTATTAGGACTTATTAGAGAAGGCGATGGAAAGGCGCTCAAAACCATGAAAGCACTGGATGTAGACCAATTGCGTGTAAAGAAAACAGTAGAAGAAAACATACGTGGATCTGCTACAAATAACACCAATTTTGTTAATATTCCTTTGACAAAACAAGCAGAGAAAGTACTCAAAATTACTTACCTCGAAGCCAAGATTTTTAAGACAGATATTATTGGAACTGAACATTTGTTGCTGTCAATATTGCGTGATGAAGACAATTTGGCGTCTCAAATTTTGGGTCAGTTTGGAATAACTTACGAAATTTTTAAAGCCGCTGTTGAGGGCAATCTTAGCGATATTAAAAACGAAATGTCTGCAGATGAAGATGAATTCTTAGGTTCAGCACCTGAAGAAAGAAAATCTGAACCTCGCAAAACAGATACTAAATCTAAAACGCCGGTATTGGATAATTTTGGAAGAGACTTAACCAAAGCCGGAGAAGAGGGTAAGCTTGATCCAATAGTTGGTAGAGAAAAAGAGATTGAAAGAGTATCTCAAATTTTATCTCGCCGTAAGAAAAATAATCCAATACTTATAGGGGAACCTGGTGTGGGTAAAACAGCAATTGCTGAGGGTTTGGCATTGCGAATTATCCAAAGAAAAGTATCTCGTGTGTTGTTTAATAAGCGCATTGTGATGCTTGATTTGGCGAGCCTAGTGGCTGGAACTAAATACCGTGGTCAGTTTGAAGAACGCATGAAAGCGGTGATGAATGAGCTTGAAAAATCGCCAGATGTAATTCTTTTTATTGATGAAATACATACCCTTGTTGGAGCAGGTGGAGCAAGTGGATCGTTGGATGCTTCTAATATGTTTAAACCGGCATTGGCTCGAGGCGAAATACAATGTATTGGTGCCACAACATTGAATGAATATCGACAATACATTGAGAAGGATGGCGCATTGGAACGCAGGTTTCAAATGGTAATAGTTGAGCCTGCTACCCAAGATGAAAGTATTGAGATATTAAACAACATCAAAGACAAATACGAATCTCACCACAGTGTAAATTATGAAGATGCTGCTATTGTAGCTTGCGTGAAAATGAGTAGTAGGTATTTAACAGATAGACACCTGCCAGACAAGGCAATTGATGTGATGGATGAAGCTGGCGCACGCGTGCATTTGAGCAATATTCATGTACCTGCTAATATCCTTGAATTGGAAAAACAAATTGAGGAAATTAAAGTAGAAAAAAATAAAGTTGTTAAGAGCCAAAAATATGAGGAAGCGGCAAAACTGCGCGACCGTGAAAAACACTTGTTGGAGCAATTAGAAACAGAAAAAAACAGGTGGGAAGAAGAAACTAAAACCCAAAGATACAGCGTTACTGAAGACAGTGTAGCCGAAGTTATTGCAATGATGACAGGTGTGCCTGTAAAACGAATTGCACAAAGTGAAGGTCAGCGTTTATTGAACATGGGCAATGAGTTAGCAGGTAAAGTAATTGGGCAGGATGAAGCGATTAAGAAGCTTACCAAAGCAATTCAACGTACCCGCGCAGGATTAAAAAACCCCAACAAACCAATTGGCTCATTTGTATTTCTTGGTCCTACAGGAGTTGGAAAAACAGAGATGGCAAAAGTACTTGCCAAATACTTGTTTGATACCGAAGAAGCCATGATCAGAATTGACATGAGCGAGTACATGGAGAAATTTGCCGTTAGCAGATTGGTTGGAGCACCTCCAGGTTATGTAGGATATGAGGAAGGCGGTCAATTAACAGAAAAAATACGCAGAAAACCTTATGCAGTGGTATTGCTGGATGAGATAGAAAAAGCGCATCCAGATGTGTTTAATATTTTATTGCAAGTGCTGGATGAGGGCTTTATTACTGATAGTATGGGTCGCAAGGTAGATTTTAGAAACACCATCATCATCATGACATCCAACTTAGGCTCGAGACAATTGAAAGATTTTGCTGGAGGAGTTGGATTCTCAACACCAAGCAAAGCAGCCGATTCTGATAAGAACAATAAAATTGTAATTGAAACAGCCTTAAAACGCTTCTTCTCACCAGAATTTTTGAACCGAATTGATGATGTTATTGTATTCTCATCATTGGAAAAAGAATCTATTATAAAGATCCTAGATTTAACCTTAGAGAAACTATTGAAGCGCATAGAAGACTTAGGCTTCAAAGTAAAAGTAACAGATGCAGCCAAAGAATTTTTAGCCGACAAAGGATTTGATCCGGATATGGGTGCAAGACCATTGGCAAGAACCATCCAAAAATTCATGGAAGATCCAATAGCTGAAGAGTTACTAAAAATGGAAATGAACGAAGGCGACACCATCGAAATTGACTACGATAAAGAAGCAAACACCAACGAACTAAAAATCAGCAGCTCCGG
>CANKQY010000109.1 GCA_947485745.1 Bacteroidota bacterium | reverse complement strand
TGTTGAATTTTTGGTTGACCATGAATTGAATTTCTATTTTCTTGAAATGAATACCCGCTTGCAAGTTGAGCATCCTGTTACAGAGCAAATTGTTGGATTAGATTTGGTAAAGGAGCAAATTAGGATTGCAAGGGGTGAAAAACTGGGCTATGAGCAAAAAGATCTTACTATTCATGGACACTCAATAGAGTTGCGCGTTTGTGCTGAGGATCCAATGAATAATTTTTTACCCGACATTGGTAAGTTAAACACCTATAAGATACCGCAAGGTTACGGTGTTAGGGTTGAAGACAGCTTTGAAGCTGGAATGGAAATACCTATCCAATACGACCCAATGATTGCAAAATTAATCACCTTTGGAGCCACCAGAGAAGAGGCCATTCAGCGAATGATTAGAGCCATTGCCGATTATAGGATAAGCGGAATTGAAACAACCTTGAGTTTTGGTAATTTTGTAATGCACCATGAGGCTTTCATCAAAGGTGATTTTGATACTAAGTTCATTGAAAAGTATTTTGAACCAGAAATGCTTAAGTCAAACTCATCAAATATCAATGCTGCTGCGGCTTACAGTGCGGGTGAATTGTTTTTTCAATATGAGGGTAAAGAATCTAAGGTAACAGAAAATCTGCCTAGCAATTGGTTGTTAAAAAGAAAATCTTAGGATCTTTAGCTGAGTGAATTAGCATACAAAACTGCTATTAATGTGTAAAATGTAGTGGCATACCCTTTAAATATGTTAATCATATCTTACATCTTTGATAACATGAATCTTGCTATAACTATGAATCGAAATAAAATATATTTTTTCATCTCATTTATATTTTTAGGTAACTCCTTTTTATCATTTTCTCAATCAAAAATTATACTAGACAAACAGTCTGCAGGTGGATATTGCAATCAATATTTCAACCTTGGGGATCAAGGTTTTGCTTTATTATTTAATAAATTTAAGGACAGAGATGAGGGCCAGGGTTCTAATGCAGCTGTTCAGAATAATTTGTATTATTACAGCAAAGACCTAACAAAACGCGCCAATTTCAAGGTAAATACTAGCGGTATTTTAACTGTTTATGCAACAAAAAATAATTTATTCTTAGTGGATAGATTAAATACAAAATACCAAGTTAAGGTAATGGATTTTACTGGAAGGGAAGTTGCCAATAAAAAATTCGACCTTGAAAGCATCGGTTTGAACCAAGATTTGGTGAGTGAAATTCATTTTACTGCTCAAGGAATAATGATCTTTGAGGTTTACGATGGTCATGATCAATTGCATGTTTTTACTATCAATATATTAAATGGTCAGGAGGACAAACTTAGCGAGGTTGATATTATGCTTCCAAGCGCAAATCCATTGGAGAAAATGAATTTTGTTGGGCAATGGTCTCTGGTAGGTGAAAGTATGGGGTATTTTATTTTAGCTAGAAAAGGCGCAAATGCTGAATACAATCCAAATGCCATTGCTTATCATATTGCCTTTTATGATGAAGATTTTCAATTGTTCAGGGAATTACTTTTAGATAATTTTTTAATGCCTAATGTGCAAATGCTTGGTAAAGGTGCGTCCTTTAGTTTAAATCCAGCATTGCAAAGTTTTGTTGTTAGCTGTTTGATCCAAAAAAATGGAAAAACTGGCTTTATGGTTGCCAATTACGGAATGAACTCAAACTCAAGTGTGATGAATTTGTTTTGGCACAAGGAATTCGAGATAATTAATAATGATAAATATAAGTTGGTTCAAAATGATGGATTATCAGTGCCAGCGCCACCTGTAATATATCATAAAGGGGCTCAAGTTATCACCAATGTAAGTAGAGCAGGAACAAATGTGCAGGAGGAATCCATTAACCAAATGACCATCTTTGATTCTCAAGGAACAACTGTTTTTAATGAAGTTCAAATGGGAAATTATGAAGCATTGAATTTAGATAATTATTGTGTTGACAATGACAACCTATACAGCAGAATTAAAAAACTGCAAATGAACGCTGTTTTAAAACCCTATTGCGAAATGCAAAATTGTGATGTATTGGGTTTTGATTTGGATGCCAACGGCAATGAGTTGGCCATTGTTCGTAATTATGAAATCAGCAAGAACCAGGTGATAATCTATCGATTTACCAAGAAATAGGGTTAATTGGGTAAACTTTTTGTCTATTTAGATTGTCAGGTTTGGTGAACCCAAAAACAAAACTAATTTTGTGGCGTTAATATAAAAATGGAAATCAGTAAAAATATTCAAGACAAATCATTGGAATGCCCAGTGAGCATTAAGGGAAGAAATACATTTAAATTTTGGTTCAGAAGAATGGGAATAATGGGGTTTGTTTTCTTTCTTATAAAAGGTTTACTATGGTTAATAGTGCCTTATTTATTGGCCCAAGGCATATTTTAATTTTCGGTTAAAAAGGCGTTTGCAATAATCATGTCTTCTGGGGTTGTTATTTTAATATTCTTATAGCTTCCTGCTACCAAATTTATCTCCCCTCCAGCATCCTCAAGCACGCCGGCATCATCAGTAAAATTATCATGGGTGGCTTTTGCATAAGCATCTTGGATCAAACCGCAATTAAATGTTTGGGGTGTTTGAACCAAATAATAATCAGCCCTATTTACACTATGATTGCCAATTAATTCTAGTTTTCTTATTGAATCCTTTAAAGCAACCACTGCAACGGCATTGCCTTTAATTTCTGCTACCTTAAAGCATTCATTTATCACCTCACATGAAATTAGTGGTCGCACACCATCATGAATCGCAACCAAAGATTCCCGATCAGTAATTACTTGCAATCCATTTCTAACAGATTCAAACCTAGTATGTCCGCCTAAAACCAATTGATGTGGGATTTTGAAATTATGTTTAGCGCATAATTGTTTCCAAAAAACAAATTGGTCTTCAGGTAATACAAGCACTATAGAAACATTTTCAATTGCATGAAAAGCCTGAAGTGTATGCATTAAAACAGGCAGGCCGTGGAGTTCCATGAATTGCTTTGGCAGTTCCAAACCCATTCTTAAACCTCTGCCACCAGCCACAATAAGGGCGTATTGGTTCATACAAAAAGGTGAAAAATTTACTTAAATAATAATCATTGCATCGCCATAAGCCAAGAAACGATATTTCTTTTTTACAGCTTCATTGTAAGCTTCCTCCATCAGTTCAAAACCACCAAATGCTGCTGAAGCCATTAATAAGGTAGATTCTGGCGGATGGAAATTAGAAATAAGTACATTGGCTATTTTGAAATCATGCGGTGGAAAAAGGAATTTATCTGTCCAACCGCTTAATGGATTCAATCTATCTGAAGAAGAAACAGCAGATTCTAAAGCACGCATTACTGAATTTCCAACTGCAACTATTTTTTTCTTTTCATCAATTGCATTATTTACAACTTGAGTAGTTTCAACTGGAATTTCATAGTACTCTGAATCCATTTTGTGCTTAGTTAAGTCTTCCACTTCTACAGTACGGAATGAACCTAAACCATTATGAAGCGTTAATTCTGGGAAACGAATACCTTTTATTTCAAGGCGCATCATTAATTCTCTACTAAAATGCAAACCAGCTGTTGGAGGAATAACTGCACCTACATTTTTAGCAAAAATTGTATTGAAACGTTCTTTATCGTTTTTCTCAACATCTCTATCCATGTATTTTGGAAGTGGCATCTCTCCTAGTTTATCAATTAGCTTGCGCAATTCTTCGTCGGTACCATCAAACAAAAAGCGGATAGTTCTACCTCTACTGGTTGTATTGTCAACCACTTCAGCAACTAAATCATCATTGCCAAAATACAATTTATTACCAACCCTAATTTTACGCGCTGGATCAACCAAAACATCCCAAAGCTTCATTTCTTTGTTTAGTTCGCGCAACAAGAAAACTTCTATTTTGGCACCTGTTTTTTCTTTGCTACCGTACAAACGAGCAGGAAATACTTTGGTATTGTTAAGCACCATTACATCTCTGTCGTTGAACATTCCTAAAATATCTGAAAATTTCTTGTGTTCTATTTTACCTTTTTCTCTATTGATAACCATTAATTTCGATTCATCTCTGGCATCGGTTGGGTGTTTAGCTATAAGGGCTTCGTTAAAGGCAAATTTAAACTGTGATAATTTCATTGTGTGTATGGTTAATTAATACATTTCATTTGGTTCGAACCAAAAACTGATTAGGACAGTTTTAAGGCTAATAAGCAAAAAAAACGGAATGCGAATGTACGGTCGATTTGAGCGAAACCGACCGATTGAATCGTATTTTTGTGTAAACACCTTAAATAGTGATTATTACAATTGTTTTAATTAAATATTTTTATTGAATTAAATAATTAAATTTATTGAGATAAAATAAAAGTAATTGAAAGAATCTTTATTGATATCAGCAATTTTTTAAGTAACCAATCTTTATTTCTCCAATCTTTGCTTAATTTTTTGGCATATTGCTAATAATTTGATCGTGCAACTTTGGGAAAAGTAATAATGACTCATAAAAAACAAATCCTTATGAAATACCTAATTACCAACATTCTCTTGTTATTAAATGTGCTTTGCGCATTTGGTCAGAGTGGTTACCAAGAATTGCCAAATATGAGCCAATATTCTATTATTGATAGAAGAGGCCATACAGGCATTGCAGTGGATGACACTGGCAGAATTTGGTTAAGTTATGCTGGATTTCATTCAGGATTTAAATTTTATCCATCCACCCTGGGATTAGTGACATTTGGGTCTGATAGTATCTGGAGGAAAATTAGATTAGACAGTTTGGGTGGCCCTGTGACAACATTTCTAACTTCAATAGCCTATAAAAATAACTCTCTATGGATGGGATCTGACAAGGGATTGATAAGAAAAACGGGGAATAAGTGGGATATTTTTAGTTTTAAAAAAACAAATACCGACACGGTTAATAATTTCATTATTAGGGGCAATATTTATTACATGGCAACCACAAATGGCGTTCATGTTTGCATAAATAATAACTTAATCAATAGTTGGATTATCTATAATAAATCAAATTCAACTTTACCAACTCATAAAATCTTGGCTATTGATGTTGATTCAAAGGGAGTTTTTTGGTTAGGTACAGATTTAGGTGTTGTTCGATTTGATCCAAATAAGAATGAAAGCAAAGTTTATGATCGAAAAAATTCTGAATTTTGGACAGATACTATAAAATCAATAAAAGTACTCCCAAATGGAGAAGTGTGGGCAGGTACAAATTATCGCCCTTTAACAGGTTTTTCTGGGATTTCAAGGTACGATTATCAAGTTGGGCTATTTCATTTAAACCAAGGGCGTTTCTTAAATTTACTATCTGAAGTTGGTTTGTGCAACTCTAATTTATTACCAACAGGCAACTTTAATCAAATATTTAATGAAGGAAATAAGATTTGTTTTCCATCAAATATTTCTGGTCCTTATGGTACTTATTTTGCTTGGCTAAAAATAGATGGGACTAAAATTGAAAATATGTTTTTCAAGAATTTTAATGCTAATTACGCCAATATCTATGTTTCAGAACATAAAGGCAGCTATATATTTTCCTCAAATTACAGTTTACCGGTTACTGTTTACAATCCAAAAATCTTTAAGGAAGACAGCACTTATTATTTTGCTTTAAATAGAATAGATACGAGTACAGATGGTTATATCAAAGAAATTTATGCGCGACTGAATATCAATAATCTGAAAGTGCCATTAGCAATTAAGGGAGACATGTTTATATTTGATAAAGAAAGTTCCCAAAATTTTTCCTCTAGCACCTCCAAATGCAATAGACTTAGTTATGCAGCAGCCATTTGGATGGGCGGAATAAGTGACAATAATTTGTATTTAGCAGCAGGAACCTATAGACAAAGTGGCATAGATTATGGTCAAGGGCCTTTAAAAATTGGATCTGCCTCAACTAATTTGGAATCCAGGTTAAAGTATGGCCAATCATGGAAAGCTGAGGAACGAGTAATCAACGATTTCAAGCAAAATTTCAATAAACCAGGATATATAATTCCAAAATCAATTTTAGAATGGCCAGCTCACGGTGATTCTTTAAATGGATATGCAACCCATTTGGCGCCATTTATAGATGTTAATAAAAATAGAAAGTATGAACCAAATCTGGGCGATTATCCTGATATAAAAGGACAACAAAATCATTTTTGGATTTTTAATGATAGTATTAAAAATCATAGCGAATCAGAAGGGCAGCCAATTGGAATTGAGGTTCATTCAAACGCCTATGCCTATGTTTGTGATAAAATTAATGAC
>CANKQY010000108.1 GCA_947485745.1 Bacteroidota bacterium | reverse complement strand
CCGAAGCCTTGGCGTAGGTGGTTGGCGTAGGAGACTCTTTCACTTTCTCTTTCCTAAGGAACAGGATCATGCCCATGCCCGCCCCAAGGGTTGCAGCTGCCAATGCGCTTGGCTGCGAGGACAATGCCTTTTAAAATCCCATGTTTTTGAATGGCCTCAATGGCGAAAGCACTGCAGGTTGGGGTGTACCTGCAAGCATTTGGTAATAGTGGAGAAATTAAACCTTGGTAGAGTTTAATTGGCAGGATGAATGGAAACTGTATTATTTTTTTTAAGTTCAATGTTGAGTTTATTCAGTGCTTTAATAAAATTTGCTGTGTGTAGGTTCAAACTTAGTTGATTGGCACCAGTATAATTCAAAGATAGGGCTATATAATGGTTTTCTGCTTTTAGGTAGTCAAGCAAAGGCGTCTTGTTGATCCTATAGAGTTCGCGCAAGAGTCTTTTTCTGCGATTGCGTTCAACAGCGGTCTTGAGTTTTTTCTTGGAGCATACAAATAATACTGAGCAATGGGCGGCATTTGGTTCGAGCCAAACCCAAGAAAAGCGAAAGCCATAAGCCATTAATGCCTTGCTGGTTTTGCCAAACAAAGTATCAATTACTTTTTGCGAACGCACCCTTTCTGTTTTTTGTAAGCCTAATTTGCTCATGTAGTTTTTCTAAATACAAAGGTAGTGTTCAAACCGAATTGCCACATATAAAAAAATCCCGCTAAAGCGGGATTCAATATATTAATTAAGTAAAAAGAAGTAGCATCAATAAATAGCAGAAACCTACTACCTAATACTCACTATTATCATTTTAATTAATGTTTGTGACGCTTCTCGTCTGAAACAGTTAGTTTTTTACGACCATGAGCTCTACGAGCTTTGATTACTTTTCTGCCAGATGCGCTAGCCATTCTCTCGCGAAAACCATGTTTGTTTTTGCGTTTTTTTATCGATGGGTTAAATGTTGGTTGAGCCATTGCCTTTAAATTTTAGGACTGCGAAAATAGGTTTATTTTTTGGGATGGCAAATATTTTTTGCGAAAATGTAAATAAAAAAAGAATCCCACTCCGAATAAACGGAATGGGATTCATTTTTAATTGATTCTGTCCACTAGAGATTAGTGAGCAGCTTCAGTAGCAACCATTGAATCAGTAGCAACTGAATCAGCAGGTAACATAGAAGCTTCTAAAGCAGCTAGAGAATCAGCATTACGCTGAGAAGCTTCGATAGAATCTTGAATTCTTTTTTCTTCAGCTTTCTTTTTGTCTTCAGCAGAAGGACCACAAGCTACGATAGCCATCATAGCAGTTGCAGCAACGATTGATAATACTTTTTTCATTTTACTTGGTTTTATATTGTTTTTAAAATCAGTGCAAAGGTATACGTAAATTCCACATTTGCAAATATTTTTATTTTTTTCTGAAATAAATTGTCATCGGAACTCCCTTGAAGTCATATTCTTCGCGCATTTTGTTCTCCAAATACCTTTTGTAACTATCTGGAACATATTGTGGCAAATTACAGAAAAACACAAATTTCGGACTCCTACCTGGCAACTGGGTTACATATTTCACTTTCACAAACTTACCTTTATTGGAAGGCGGCGGGTAGGCATCCATTATTTTTTCAATGAATTCGTTCAATTTGGATGTGGTAATTCTCCTCGTACGATTTTCGTACACCTGCATGGTTACCTCTACTGCCTTGTGAATTCTTTGTTTATCAATAGCTGAAGTGAAAATAATAGGAACATCATCAAATGGTTTTAATTTCTCTTTAATTTCCATTTCAAAATTCCTAGCAGTATTGGTTTCTTTCGACATCAAATCCCACTTATTTACCAGAATTACCAAGCCTTTACCGTTTTTAATGGCCAAAGCAACAAGGTTAAGGTCTTGTTGATCCAAGCCGAGTTGCGCATCCAAAACCAATATGGCAATATCGCAATTTTCAAGGGCCCTAAGCGAACGCATCACTGAATAGAATTCAATGTCTTCGTTTACTTTTTTCTTCCTTCTTATACCGGCAGTATCAACTAACAAGAACTCTTTGCCATAAAAATTATAATGTGAGTTAATGGTATCTCTGGTGGTTCCAGCAATATCTGTCACAATATTTCTCTCCTCACCTAATAAGGCATTCACAAACGACGATTTACCTACATTTGGTCTGCCCACTACGGCAATTTTGGGTAATTGTTCTTCAGCATCTGTAATTTTTAAATCTTCTTCTGGGATCAAAGAGATAATTTCATCCAATAAATCTCCTGTTCCACTTCCGCTTCCAGACGAGATACAGAATAATTTATCAAACCCCATGCTGTAGAACTCGTAAGAATCATTCTCTTTTTCAAAAGTATCGCACTTGTTTACTACCACCAATACGGGCTTTTTGCTCCTTCGCAATAAATTGGCAAAGGCCGAATCCAAATCGGTAATACCTACTTGCACATCCACAATGAACAATATTACATCCGCTTCTTCAACGGCAATCTTCACTTGGTTTCTAATGGCAACCTCAAAAATATCTGTGCTATTATGAACATATCCTCCCGTGTCAATAAGCGTGTACTCCTTATCTTGCCATTCGGCTTTCCCGTAATGTCTGTCGCGGGTAACACCGCTAAAATCGTCAACAATGGCTTTAAATTCGCCCATCAACCTATTGAAGAGAGTTGATTTCCCTACATTTGGCCTTCCTACTATCGCTACTATATTACCCATTGTTTTGCTTTATGAACCCGCGAAGGTAAGGAAAAAAAATGTCTTTGGGCATTGGTCTTTGGTTATTAGTCTTTTGGCTTTGGTTTGTTGATAGACCATGGTTAATGGCTATTTTTTGCCGCGGAGGCAGAATTAGAACCTACGTTCGAACACTTGCGGATATGAGCCCAGCGAGCCAGATTTTCAATTATTCCATAAAACAAAAAAACCAGCCGAAGCTAGTTTCTTAAATGTTGCGGAGGCAGGACTCGAACCTACGACCTTTGGGTTATGAGCCCAACGAGCTACCACTGCTCCACTCCGCGATATATCTTAATACGGTGGTACTTCTAAACAACCAAATTGATTGATTTCTCTATCTTTTTTGGACTGCAAAGATAATGTTGTTTCTTTGCTGTGCAAATTAATTATTATAAAAATGTCGTTCCAATCTGGTTTTGTGTCTATTATAGGTAAGCCCAACGTGGGTAAATCAACCCTGCTGAATGCCCTATTGGGCGAAAAGCTTTCTATTATTAGCGAGAAGGTGCAGACCACTCGCCACAGAATCAAGGGCATACTCAATAAACCCGAGTATCAAATTGTTTTTTCTGATACACCTGGTATTATTAATCCAAAGTACAAACTTCAAGGAAATATGATGAAGTTTGTAAATGAAAGTTTGCAGGATGCCGATTTGGTTGTGTTTATGTGTGATTTTGACGTGAGGAACGAGGAGGAGGAGCTGTTTGAAAGACTTAAATTGGTGAAAATGCCCATGATTTGCATCCTCAATAAAATTGATGGGGTGAACCAAGATCAATTAGACGCTAAACTTGCATTTTGGAATGAAATGAAATTATTCAAGGAGATTATTCCAATCTCGGCCTTAAATAAATTCAATATAGATTCTTTGTTAAAAAGCATCATTACCTATTTACCAGAAGGTGCGCCGTTTTATGAGCAGGATCAATTAACTGATAAAAGCGAACGATTTGTTGCTTCCGAAATAATCAGAGAGAAAATTATGGTTCGCTACAAAGAAGAAATTCCTTATAGTGTCCAGGTTGAAATAGAATTGTTTAAAGAAGAAAAAGACATCATTCATATACATGCCTTGATTTATGTGATGCGTGATAGTCAGAAGGTAATTATTATTGGCAAAGGTGGGGTGGCATTAAAGAATGTTGGTATTGCAGCTCGCAGAGATTTGGAACTCTTCTTTAAAAAGAAAATCTTCCTAAAAACCTTTGTCAAAGTAAAAGAAGATTGGCGTGATAACAGCAAGACCCTTCGTGAATTTGGATACGAGGGTGAATAACGTTAGTTAGATACCAGATTTGAGTTTGGTTCAAACCGAAATTTAAAAATTAATCTACACCACAGATTTTGCAGCCACTGCCTTATATAAAACTTTCGGAGCTTACCCATAAAGTAAAAGAGGTGGTTCAAGCCCATTTTGGCGAACTCACTTTTTGGATAGTGGCAGAAGTTTCTGGGCATAAATTTTATCCCAATCCAGAAAGGCATTATTTAGAGTTTTTAGAGAAGGATGATAACAATAACCAGCCCATTGCAAAGGTAAAAGGAATTGCATGGAGCAGTGGTGCTGCTAACATCAATAAGTTTGAGGAAACTACCGGACAAAAATTTATTAATGGCATACAAATTTTAACCAAAGTAAAGGTTGAATTTAATGCTGCACATGGCTTTCAGCTTATTTTATTGGAGATTAACCAAGAGTTTACCATTGGCAAAATTGAGCAACAAAAACGCGATACTTTGGCTAAGTTGTTGCTAGAAAACCAAGACAAGATTATAAAGGTTGGCGACGAATTAATAACCTATAACAAAAAGTTGCCATTTGCGCCAGTATTGCAGAGAATAGCGGTTATTGGTTCGCCAAATTCGGAGGGCTTTTCAGATTTTAGTCATACCATACAAAGCAATATTTTTGGCTACAGGTTTGTGTTGGATATTTACCAATCATCGGTGCAAGGTGAGGGGGCAGATTTGGAATTGAAATCGCGTTTGGTAAACATCTACCAATCGCAAATTAATTATGATGTGGTGGTGATCATCCGAGGTGGTGGATCTAAGTCTGATTTACTCACTTTTGATAGCTATCAGTTGGCTCAAACCGTTGCCCGCTTTCCTATTCCAATAGTCACAGGCTTGGGGCACCACAACGATGTAAGCATTGTAGACATGGTAGCGCATACGGCCACCAAAACACCTACCAAAGCCGCCGAATTTATTATTGCGCACAACCGAGTTTTTGAAGAAAAAATATTAGCTATTCAACAAGGCATTGTGATTAAGAGTCAGCAATTATTGGCTGTTACCTTGAAGAAAATTTCGGAAATAAATTTTACCGTTCTCAATAAATCTAGAGAGATATTGGCCTTTCGGAAGGAAGAAATTTTTGGCATGCACCAATTGATTACCAGCAATACAAAAGATATTTTATACAATCAACAAAAAATGCTTTTATGGTTATTGAGCCAATTATCTAGTAGACCAGCCATTATAATTGGCAATAAAATTGGTGATTTGGCAAATATTCAATCCAACTTAACAATAAATGCAAGCAAGTTTTTTGTGATCCAAAATGGTTATCTCAATCACTTTGCCTCAGTGGTAAGGATGATGAACCCCGAAAATATTTTGAAAAAAGGATTTGCAATCATCCGTATAAAAGGTAAAATTGTTGCGGATGCAAATCAAGTAGCGGTAGGGGAGGAAATGAGTGTGATGATGGAGAAACAAGAGATTATTACCCAAGTAAAGCAAATAAAAAATACAGATGGAAATACTTAGTTACGAGGAAGCTTATGCGGAACTCAAAAAAATTGCCAGTGAAATAGAGCAGGAATCGGTTTCGGTAGATGTGTTGGCAGAAAAAGTAAAGCGGGCATCGGAGCTCATCACACTTTGCCAAAGCAAATTAAAAGCCACCGAAAAAGATGTGATGACTATCATCCAACAAATGGAAACCAAGCCAACACCCTAATAGTATTTTTTTTCGGTTTGAACCTAAAAATGCTGAAATAGGTTATAAATTGGCCTATTTTAGTGGTTCAGAAAAATATTTATCCAGTATTCCGGATTTCCTGAAGAAGCCTAATATTACTCCTATTTCACGCAATTTTTTTGTGAATTGGTAAATTGGTTAGGCTCCACCTTGGTTTTTTTTAATATGAATAGTTATTTTTGGTATTGGATAGTGCACACAAAATCCAAAGGCCTTAAAACAATTTAAAATTATTCATTATTAAAAACAAAAACAAAATGAAATTAGCTACCCTAAGCGCAGCATTGTTTTTCCATAGTTTTACTTATGGGCAAAACATTATTTACAAACAAACCAACAAAATACTGGAGTACAACTATGGAGTAGTTGATACGGCAGGTATGAAAAAACTGAGTGAGATTGAGAAGATCAAATATGAGCTCAAGTTTGTAGAAAAGAGTTACACTGAAACTATCTTTCAGAATTACGACTCAGAATTTGAAATTAAGATTGACAGCAATGAGTATGAGCAATCGTGGATGAAATTAGCCAAGCGATACAAATATTCTAATGCTGGTATGGAATTGTACGACGGCAACAACGCCCTCATGAAAACCATTGCCTACACCCCTGAGCAGTT
>CANKQY010000107.1 GCA_947485745.1 Bacteroidota bacterium | reverse complement strand
CTTTTACAGAAATGTGTAATGAAATTGAGTGTTAATATGCCCAACTTTACAGAAAAAATAACCCATGGAAATCAAGGTAAATCGCCAACTAATATTTGTTGAGCGGGCGTTCGACTATAGGAGTCCACCAAGTTGGGGCAAAAAAGTAATAACGACTATTTTTCATTTAAAAAGTGTTAATAATGGTTCAAACCGTTTTAAAGGAATAAAGCTCACTAAAGGAAATCTTTTACAACGAATATTTAAAAGTAAAACAGCCTTTAAAAATCAATCATTTGATAATGGCACTAACCTATTTATTTAGTTTTGACCCATTAAATTTTATAGTATGAACAATATTTTTAAAGGCATCATTGCAGGATATGGCGCAAATAAATTAGGTGGTGGTTGCCTTGGTACCGTAATTGTTTTTATTCTTATTTGGACCCTACTAGGGGTTTGCAATTAGGGATATAGAAATGAAAGAATACCTTAAATTATTTCTTCCTGTTTCAAAAATTGCTTTAAAAGAATGGTGGGCAAAAGACCCTTTTAAAGAAAGTGCAGTAATTGCTTACTATGCCATTTTTGCCTTACCAGGCCTCTTGGTTGTTGTTATAACTATTGCTGGATTTTTCTTTGGACAAGATGCTGTAAATGGAAAAATTGCCGGGCAAATTGGGTCAGCTATGGGTGAAGTAACGGCCTTACAAATTCAAGATATCATTGCCAAAGGCATGGAATCTAAAAATTCTGTACTAGCCACTGCCATCGGTATAATAACCATTTTAGTGGGTGCTACGGCTGTGTTTGTTCAATTTCAAATTTCATTAAATACCATTTGGGGAGTAAAGGCAGATATTTCAAAATCGGGGTTTTTAAGTATCCTTAAAGCTCGGCTATTTTCTTTCGGAATCATTATTGCCATTGCATTTATATTAATTACCTCCTTGGTAATTTCTGCAACACTTGCAGTTTTTGGCGAATGGGTTGCCAATTATTTTTCAGATATATTTCTAATTGGATTGCAAATTTTAAATGTCTTGTTGTCATTTTCAATTATTACTTTATTGTTTGCCCTCATGTTTAAATTTATTCCCGATGTTAAAATTAAATGGCACCATGTTTGGATTGGCTCAATAGTAACTTCCTTATTATTTGAAATTGGAAAAGCGGTTATAGGCTTGTACTTCGGAAAAGCTAATCCTGGCTCAGGATACGGTGCCGCGGGTTCAATTATCTTAATTATGCTTTGGGTGTCGTACTCCTCTATGATTGTATTTTATGGGGCAGAATTTACACATGCCTTCGCAATACAAAAAGATGGGAAAATTGCACCCAATGAAAATGCGCGGCTTGAAATTCATAAAGAAGCCCAATAACATCCTATCAAGCTTAAATAAATTTCTGAAGGTTCAAAATTACAACTTTGGATAAATGCACTTTTTTTAATTTATTTGATAGACAAGCAAAACTTTATGGACCCAATTGTTATTGCTTCACTTACTTTTTTAGTTTTTTATTTTATATTGGCTTCATTAAATTATAATATGAAAAAGTTCTTGTTGCTGGTTCTATTAGTTATTGTTGGCTTTCAATCGCAATCTCAAATATTAATTTCTCTTTTATTGGGAGATAAATTAAACTCCGATAAATTGGAATTTGGGGTTGATGGAGGTATAACCTTATCTAATTTAAATGGTACTAACGGAAAATTCTTGCCAACTTTCAACTTGGGATTCTATTTCGACTTTAAGTTAAAAAATCCAAGTTGGATGATTAACACTGGGCTTCAAGTGAAATCAAATTTGGGGGCCTCAGAATTGCCAGTTTATAATTTAGCCAACAAAGAACTCGATACCATTTTTGCAAATGGCAATGTTTCTAGAAAAATTGCTTATTTTAATTTGCCCATAATGATTAAGTGCACATTTAAAAATCATTTTTATTTGGAAGGCGGCTTCCAAGGAGCCTTGAGAACAAAAGCCAATGATATTTTTTATAGTAGCATCAATAATGAAGATGACATTGAATATAGTCGGAGCTTAAATAATAATTTAACCAGATTAGATTTTGGTACAACCATAGGTATTGGCTACCGCCTAATTAGGGGAAATGGGATGAATTTGAGTGTAAGGTATTACCAAGGTTTTGTTAACATTGTTAAAGATCAAGCTATGCCGTCGGAACAAAATAGTGCTTATTATTTAAATGTGGGTATTCCAATTGGTAAATCTTCTAAATAGTGAGTTTGAGAAATTATTTTTCATTTTTTCTATTGATTTGTGCTGCTGCAACTCTTACCGCGCAGAATGATACAAATGCAAATTATTCAAAAAAGGATTTCCTTGATGTTTGGAGAAACTGGAAGGGAAAAGAAGCATTCACATTTTTAGAGCAGCAGCAAAGAGATACCGCAAACATTTATTTTTCTATTATGCCCGCCGTTACAGCCAACGGCTCTGATAAAGGTTTTGTTACCTCAGTTATGTCTGCTTTTTACCTTGGAAATAAACAAACAACCAACTTATCCACTGTTTATTTTACTCCTTATTTTACCTTTTCTAACCAATATGTTTTACCAATAAGATATAGTATTTGGGCCAAGAACAATAGTTTCAACTTTACTGGCGACTACCGTTTTATGAAGTATCCCCAAATTCAGTACAATATTTATGACCCTCCAAATGATGACCCCGAATTTATTTTGGATTATTACCAATTACGCTTTTATCAAACAATATCCAAAGGGATCTTCCCCAATCTTGCTATAGGCGTGGGCCTTCAATTTGATTATTATTATAATATAAATGAAAATCCAATTGAAACCAACGAAGTAAATACTTCCCCAACTTCTTATAGGGAATACCAAGATACTATAGTATCAGATGTATACTCTGGTGGGCCAACCATTGAAATAGTTTATGATGATAGAAGAAATACAGTTGAGTCATTCAAAGGCAATTATATACGCACTTCTTTTCGTCAAAATATTTCATTTTTGGGCGGTTCTGAGATTTGGAATTCCGTTACAATTGATGCAAGAAAATATATTCCATTAACAAATAAAAGGCACCAAACATTGGCTTTATGGGCGCTTTATTGGTCTGTCCAATCAGGAAAACCTTATTATTTAGATTTACCTAGTAATGGCTGGGATAACTATGGAAAAACTGGTAGAGGACAATACAGAAATAGATTTAGAAGTTCAAGCCTACTATATTTTGAAGCCGAATATAGAGCCTACCTAACTCAAAATGGTTTATGGGGAATGGTTGCTTTTTGCAACCTTGTTTCCCCTTCAAAATTATTTACCAATCAATTTCAAAATTTTAACTTGGCAGCTGGACTAGGTTTAAGGCTTAAAATTGACAAAAGGACTGGAGCAAAAGTTGGTTTTGATGTGGCTTTAAGCAAAGATTATTGGACGTATTACGTCACCCTAAACGAGTTCTTCTAATAAGCATTACTCTTTCTCTTTCTATTTCTCTTTCTCTTTCACTTTCACTTTCACTTTCTCTTTCTCTTTCTCCTTCTCCTTCTCTTTCTCTTTCCCTTTCTCCTTCTCCCTCAAACATTTAATCTGATTCTTAATTACATCCTTGAGTAGTTTTAAGACGAATGTTTTTTCAACCTAATCAAAATCCATCACAATATGGCTCATATCTTTATTTATTAACTCATTGATTTATTCACTTTCAATTTTATAAAAACAAACCATTAGAAGTGTTTTCACCAAACCATGTTTAATAGATTAATTTTCTAGTTTTTAATAAATGTTTTAGTTGCCTTTAGGTTGTCTACTGCTATTGTAACAAAGTACATGCCTTCAGGAATTTCTTTTACAGGTATTTCTACCGCATTATTTACATTTAATAACATATCATTGTTTTTATAAACTACTCTTCCTAACAAATCAATAATTTCTATTTGATCCAACATTTCTAGTTTGTTATCAAACTGTAGCGTAAATTTATCGCTTGTTGGATTTGGAAATAACAGCACATTAACCTCAACTGATTTTTCATGAATGCCTGTTGCTGGCCCAATGGTAATAGCTTTGTTTTGCTTTATACCTTTGCAAGTAGAAGCATTTGTTTCAGTTACACTTATTGATCCTATGCCTTTAGCTCCCCATAAAATAGAAACAGTTGAAGATCCTGCTCCACTTTGAATGACTCCTCCAACTAATTGCCAATCATAGTTTGAACCAACTGTATTATTCACCGAATAATTTTCTGCTTCACCACTTTTTACTAGGGTCAAGCCATTTATTGCAGAAGTATTTGGCACATTGTTTACTGCTATATTGATGTTTTCTTTTGGCGATACACACCCAAAAATGCTAACCGTTGCAGAGTAGGTGCCTCCTTGTGCCGTATTACTTAAAAACAAAACTGGTAACTGCTTATTGCTGCTAAATGCCAATGGTCCGGTCCACTCAAAAACACCGTCTTTTACATTGTTGGCATAGAACCTTAAACTATCTCCAATGCAGGCAGACACGGCCGGTAATGAACTCAAAACAGGTGCTGTAGGAATATTATTAATCACCACATCCATTTTACCTTCCAAAGAGGTACATCCATTTACCGTTGCAGAAACAGCATAACTGCCTCCCATAGATTTTTGTATGTTTACCAAAATTGGATTCTGTAAGTTCGAATTAAAATTAGGCCCACTCCAATTATAACCTGCTCCTTGAATGGTTGTAGCTCGCAAATTTAAATTATCGCCCACACAAGCTGGTCCGCTATTTGTTGCAACCGGAGTGCTCGGCAATGGGTTTATTAATACGCTTAAACTTGCAGGTACAGATAAGCATCCATTTAATACGGTTTGAACCAAATAAATTCCAGAATTGACAATGTTTATTCCAGGTAATCCCGGATTTTGTGCACTAGAAATAAAATTATTCGGCCCACTCCATTTATAAGTTGCGCCACTCACATTTGATGCTTGTAAATTTAAATTTGCTCCTTCACATATTGGCGCATTGCTGCTTGGCACTGGCGCTGTTGGCAAAATCTTAACTGTAATATTTACATTGCTATTAATAGAACTGCAACCACTATCCATTACACTTACCGCATAACTTCCCGCATCAGAATTTAAGGCTGCATTTATTTTTACCAATGATCCATTGGCACTAAAATTATTTGGTCCACTCCATGTATAAGTTGCGTTTGGCCCTACCAAATTATTGCTTGCATTCAACCTAATAGTGTCGCCAAAACATACGGGCGAATTACTGTTTGTTATTGGTTGATTGGGTGTTGCTCTTACCAAAGTTGTGGTATTTGAAATGGCCGATGTGCCACAACCAGTAACGGTCACATACACACTGTACACGCCTCCTTTTGCTTTTGTTGCCCCGCTAATTGTTGGGTTTTGTAAACTAGAAGAAAATCCGTTTGGCCCACTCCAAAAATAAGTAGCACCAGCAATAGTTGATGCTGTTAATCCAATTGATTGGCCTTCGCAAACAGGACTGTTATTTCCAACACTCGGTGAAGCTGGCAATGAGTTAATGGTTAAGGTTACATTTGCAGCACTTGAGGTTCCGCAAGCTGCAGTTGTTGCTGTTACACTATATATTCCTGCCATAGAATCATTCACATTTAAAATAATAGGATTTTGTTGGTTCGAACCAAAACCTTTTGGTCCTGTCCATGTAAAGGTGGAACCAGGAATACCAGTTGCACTCAATTGTAAATTTTGCCCAGGGCAAAGCGGCCCATTACTACTGGCACTTGGCGTTGGTGTGCTATTGGTTATAGTTACCAAAGTTGTTGCAGCTAAAGATGGGCATCCATTTAAAGTAGCAACCACGCTATACGTTCCGCCATCTACCAAAGTAAGTGCACTGCGAGTAGGATTTTGGTTGTTAGAGGTATAATTGTTTGGTCCAGACCAATTATAAGTAGCTCCCGAAACCAATGAGGCTGTAAGGCTCAAGGTTTGACCCGAGCACAACGGTCCATTGTTTCCCGCTGTTGGCGCTGCCGGAATATTATTGATGATGACTGTTGTATTGGAAGGAGCACTTGTGCAGCCATTTCTTGTATAAGTTACACTATAAGTTCCTGCAAAGGTATTCAAGGCAGATGGTCGAACTGGATTTTGTTGGGAAGATGAATAGTTATTTGGCCCTATCCAATTGTATGAACCTAAACTAGAACCAATGGCTGTTAAACTTAAATTTTGCCCAACACACAATGGTCCATTGTTGCTTGTAACAGGTGGTGCAGGGTTTGCATTCACCGGTACCAAAACGCTAAAGGGGCCTAGTAAACCGCAGCCACTCAAAGAAATAGTAACGGCATAATTTCCAGAATCTGCAGTACTTGCCGCACTTCTTATTGGGTTTCTTACAATTGCAGTAAAACCATT
>CANKQY010000106.1 GCA_947485745.1 Bacteroidota bacterium | reverse complement strand
CAGGCTCAGGGTGACGAAGTGAAACGTCATGGTGAGCCTGTCGAATCCAGGGTGACGAAGTGAAACGTCATGGTGAGCCTGTCGAATCCAGGGTGACGAGGTGATTCGTCATGGTGACCCATTCGACAGGCTCAGGGTGACGAGGTGTTTAGTCATGGTGACCCTGTCGAATCCAGGGTGACGAGGTGTTTAGTCATGGTGACCCTGTCGAATCCAGGGTGACGAAGTGAAACGTCATGGTGAGCCTGTCGAATCCAAGGTGACGTTTGTTTTGGGAGCGGCGGCTGGAGTGGCACTTACTTGGTTACTTACTAGTGAGGAAGGTAAAAAAACAATGGCTGATTGGCAAAGTAAGGCTTCTGATTTTATAGAGGATTTAACGGGCGATGAAAACGATTCGGCCGCGGTGGAAGAAAACAAAACTAAAACAGAAACAAATGGAAACTGAAAGTAAGGAAAAACTAAATGCAGAGTTCTTTTCTAGCTATAAAAATCTGTTAACAGATTATATAGAGGAAAGAATGGAATTGGCGCAATTGTCGGCAGTTGAAAAAACTGCAATTTTAACAGCTAAGCTTTCATTTGCCGCTATAGTAATGGCCTTTGGACTTTTTGCTTTGTTCTTTGTAAACATTCTATTTGCACTATTTCTTGGCGATTTGTTGCATAGCCGAACCATGGGATTCTTAGTAGTGGTTTGTTTCTATTTGTTGCTCATCCTTATAACCATATTGTTGAGAAAGAAAATAGAAGGACCAATTATGAATATGGTAGTTAAACAAATCATGTCGAAAACCCAAAAAGTTTAAAAAATAGTAGCGCTAAGCAGCGTTTGTATTCATCCTTTAAAAATAAATCAACATGGAAACACTAGCAGATTTAATTGCCTATAAAGAAAGAAAACAGGAGTCGGTTTCGCAAAAAAAGGAGCAATTAAAAACCCTCAATACTTACTTTAGTGAACACAAATATTCTATTATTTGGGCTCAGGTAAATCCATTTGTGAAAGGAGAAAAAAACAGCTTATCTCCTTATATTGATGGCTTATTGTCGGTAGTGCCACCACAATTATTAGGTCTAAAGCCTGCCGACATAGGGCTTTTAACAGCAAATACTTCACCTACGGCGATTGGGTTGTTATTAGGTAAAATTGCTTTAAGAGCAATTGTTAAACGATTTAAAAACAAATCAACCAAAAGAAAGAAGAAAAAAGCAACTGAGGTAACTGAATAAAAAGATAGAAGAACTATTTCATTAAAGCACAAAAAAAAGGTTGACCAATGGTCAACCTTTTTTTTGTTATATTTCTTTTACTTGGCAATTAAAATTTTGGTGTGAACCAATTTATTATTCACTTGGGCTTGCATAAAATAAATGCCATTTGAAAGATCTAAATCAATGTTCAATAACCCAGAGTTGAATTGTTTATTAAGTGTCCAAACAATTTCTCCAAGGCTATTTACCATTTGCAATGAACCAACATTATTTTGTAATTGTTCCGAAACCATTAAAGTAAATTTACCTTGATTAGGGTTTGGAATTACTTTAAAGTATTCATTGTTTTCAAGTGTATTTGCGATTCTAATGGTAGCAGAATAGTTGATTTTTCTATCAAAATCATTTTGGGCCAAGCGATAATACAATGACTCACTATTTGCGTGAATGCTAAAGGCATTTTCATGATTAAAGATGTAGCTATTAACATTGTTTGAGTTGCCAGCACCTTTAACTATTCCAATTTTCTCAAACTCATTTCCGTCTGTTGACAATTGTACCTCAAAGAAATCATTGTTAATTTCACTTACAGTTTTCCAAGAAAGTAAAACATCTTCATTTTGTTTTTCACCTTCAAAAGTTGTTAGGGTAACAGGAACTGTTGAAGTAGCGGTAATTGTTACAGTGTCTCTAAAAGTTCCGCAAACAGTGGTATAAGTTGCTACATATCTATAAATTCCAGGTACGGTGTATGGTCCAACTTTAATTTTGGCATTGGTATCAATAGGTGAACCTAAATAACTCCAATTAAAGCCGGCCATTGAGCCTAGTACAGGTAACGAAACACCACTATTCAAAGCATTTGGATTTTGAGGCGTAACACCCGAGTTAACCCAGCAAGTTGACGTATTGTTATCTGGTGCATTCAACCTATTTCCTGAACTAGAAACCGCAGGTGTAATGCCAGTCCAAATTGCAGCAGTTACGCCCGATGCAGGGGGAAAAGTATAGGTGCCATAAACAGTTGCATCAATAATTACACCAGAAGAATTTTTAATTAAATAACCTCTATTGTCGCCTGTTGAGCTGTGGGTTACCGTATTGCCAGTATGGTAATAAAAGTTTGTTGGACTAGGCGCACTAGCTCCTAATTGACCAGTTGCTAAAACCATTGTTCCGCTGGGGCTAAATACAATACCCGTTGGAAAAGTAACGCTATGTTGCAAAGTGGTACCTGTCCATTCTTCCATAGTAAATCCAGCTATGCTGCTATTTGGAATACCGGTTAATTCTACATAATCATCAGCAATTAAATAAGCAGGCCAGCCTCCAACGGGCGCACCAGTTGCCACTTTGTAATGGGCAATTTCACTAAAAAATACATTTCCTCCTGGGAATAAAGGGGAAAAAGCTTCAATGGTTACAGTGTCGGTTGGGCTAGTAACAGTTCTGGTTTTAGGTAACACAGAAAGTATGGCCTTTACTTCAAACGGAATTGTCATTTGCAAAGTATCATTTGATGCTAATGTATTAATTGTTGAGCTTCTAATAAACGCACGAGCACTATAAAAACCGGGGGTTGACATATTTACATTAGATGCAAAGAAAACACTGCTTGAACCAACGCCAAGGATTCCTGAATTTATGATTATACTATCTGTTTTCAAAAATGGACCCGATTGATTCCAAACAATGGTAATCGGATCAATACTAAAATCAATTGCAGCACCAATTACATTTTGCAAGGTTACTTTAATGGTATCATTTGTGCTATAACATACACTCGACATAAGCAATTCAACTTTACTAATTCCAATATCGCCAGTAATTGGTGAAAACTCTACAGATCCAACATCGGGAGTAGTGATTGACCTAGGATTACCGAATATATCTGTTGAAACACTGGTAAGTGGAGTGCCTTTATCATCAATATTTATTGAAAGAGGGGTAAAGTTTCCACCAGGTAAATTTGCATAAACAGGATTAGCATTAATCGAATTGGCATCACCTCCAGAGGCTGTTCTCCAATCTGCTAAAGTGGCATTGTTAATAGCCCAAAAACCTACGTTATTAGTACCTGCAGTAGCTCCCATGTACAAGACATTGTAATTAGATAAAAAAGTTGCAGAAACTGTTGTAACATAAATAACATGCTTGGCGCCTGTTCCTGATCCTGATATACTAAAAATATTATTCCTTAAATCGTGCCCATCGGGCGCAGTACTGGCAAAAAAGCACCTAACAACTCCGGTGCCATTATTAACCAACGCAACGGTATTATGGTATACTTTGATATTGGTTCGAGCACCTAAAAAATACATGCCATAAACTGTACCCGTTGTGTTTATGTTATAAATTACATTATTGATAAACTCCGTTTCATAACCAGCAATATTGGCAGAAACATTAACATAGACAGGATATGCGGTATATGCTCCAGAACCTGCATCTCTGATTCTATTGTTTCTAACCTTGATGTTTTTTGCGGTGCCTAAATAAATACCATAAAAGGTGGTGATGGTTGCTCTACCTAATCGATGAATATCATTGTTTAAAATCAAGCATGAATCTGCATTACTCAAATAAACACCATAAATATAAAAATCTCTTACCGCGTTATTTTGAATTATATGTCCGCTATTATTTAAATACGAAGCATTACCTATTGCAGTTATACCATAATAACCACCAATTATTTCATTATTGATGATTTGAATATTTTGAGCGTTATTACCAACTGTTGTTGGTGCCGTAGCTGATCCAGAAATAACAATACCAGCATTGCTTGCTGCTGTTGCGGTGATTCCAACATCCACTTTGTTTTTCCTGATAATAATATTTTGAGCTTGATTGCCCATATAAATTCCAAAACCACTTAAAGTAGTGCCACTTGCTATGATATTAAAACTATCTAAGATAAAATGTTTGGTACCTAAAAAAGAAATCATTGGCGATAGAGGCGTACTAATGGTATTGCCATTTCCATTTAAAGTAACAGTATTGGTTGCTGATGTTCCTGGAATATTCCCAAAAGAAAGTTGTTCTAAATAGGGGCCTGAACCTGCCGCTACATTGATAGTAACAGGGCCACTTATACCCACACAACTCAATTCAGAGGCAAGGTAGCTCAAACTGTTGTAATTGGTTGAACTTGCCGGCAAACCGGAGTTAACGGTATAGGTACCAGAGAGCGGTGTTGTGGTGGTTTTAACAAACGCAGCAGTGGATGTATCAGAACTAGTGCCACTGCAAGTTACCAAACACCTATACCAAGTACTAACAGATTGTGTATCTATAGTAGATCTATTGGTATCATTTGGAATAATAGAATATGGACCAGCAGCTGAAGTTGTAGAGCGCAGCCATTGGTAAGTTATGCCAGTTCTTATTGAATCATTTGCTAAAGTTAGACCTATATTTTGACCAGCACAAGCATAACCCAATGATGCAACAGCATTACCTGGTGTTGGGGTTCCGCTACAAGCAATTGCGGGAGCGAAAACAATTTGCCCAATCCATCCTCTAGGCGTAAGTGTTGGAGCCGTAGGAGCCGTGTTTCCACCATATCCAATACTTGTTCCTGTTATTAGATTCACACCAGATTGAGAAATAGTGGTAGTACCTGCTGATATGCTTGAATATCTTTGACCAGTACCAAACACCAAAATTCCGTAAGTAGTATTTGCTGGAATGATAAAACTAAGACCTGTGAGAAAAGTTTGTGTAGTTGTGGTTGTAGTGTTACCAATTGTACTAATTGAATTGGTTGCAACCAAATTCCAACCATTGGCAGTGGTAATTGCCGCAGGCGCACCGCTTATCGGCGTTGGATTGTAATACATTGAAACTACTGAAGTTCCGGTTGTACCAATTACACCCCTAATTTCGGATATAATAATTGGATAGCTATTAGAATTTTGAAGGTTAAAGGTAACATTTCCAGAACCGTTGTTATTTAAGAAGGAGCCGGTGGTACTCAGTGTTTGGGCCCTTACAAATTGGCAAAGTAAAATTGAAACAAGTAGAAAACTCGTTTTGAACCAATACTTGGTGTGTGCATTATGGAAAATCATATAAATAATCTTTAATTTAATGACAAATTTAACTGTTTTGAACACATGTAAACAATTTATTATCAAAGAATAATAAAAATTCTATCGAAACCCTTGGATTCAGGTTTCGAAAAAACTAACCCTTGTCTTACTTATATTATTAAAATAGAAAATATGGGTAAAATCAAAAACAATCTTCTCCTACTATTTAGTTATGTCGTATATTCGCCATTCAAACAAATAAAAATATGTCATTCGAATTACCTAAACTCACATATGAGTACACAGCTTTGGAACCGCACATAGATGCGCGTACCATGGAAATTCACCACAGCAAACATCACAATGCTTATGTTACCAACCTAAATGCCGCGCTTGCTGGCACAGATGGCGAAAACCATAGTATTGAAGATATTTGCAAAAACATCAGCAAATACCCTGCTGCGGTTCGCAACAATGGTGGCGGACATTTTAACCACAGTTTATTTTGGACCATCATGGGTGCCAATAAAGGTGGTCAACCAAGTGGCAAATTAATGGATGCCATTACCAATGAACTAGGTGGTTGGGATAAATTCAAAGAAGACTTTAACAAAGCTGGTGCTACTCGCTTTGGTTCTGGCTGGGCTTGGTTGTGTGTGGATGCTAACAAAAAGTTATGTGTATGTTCAACACCAAACCAAGACAATCCTTTGATGGATATTGCAGATTGCAAAGGCACACCAATCTTAGGTTGTGATGTTTGGGAACATGCCTATTATTTGCATTACCAAAACCGCAGACCAGATTACATGATCGCTTTTTGGAGTGTAATCAACTGGGACGAAGTAACCCGCCGCTACGAAGCTGCTCTATAGAAATTAGGTTTTTACTACAAAGAAACAAAGTAACAATTTTTTGATTTTTTTCGATTGCAATTATTCGTTAATTGTTTTTAATAAATTACTATAAGGTAATAAAGCAACTATTTTTTTTATCCATTTTTTATAAAAAATTTTGTTTTTGCTTCATGGCTTTTTAATTATTTTTTATTTAAAATAATTGTTGCTTTGTTACTTTGTAGTGATAAATATCCTATTTTTATGCAAAATTTTAATGCATGAAAAGTAAATTGTT
>CANKQY010000105.1:0-6951 GCA_947485745.1 Bacteroidota bacterium | reverse complement strand
ACAATCTAACCACCGATGAGTTGCTAGCGCAACTCATCGAAAGTGAATGGGACGATAGGCATAACCGGGCAGTGGCCCGAACATTGCATAATGCAAAATTCCGCTATAAGGCCTCTATAGAAATGATTGATTATTCGATTGAAAGGGGTTTAGATATAAATCATATTAATCGTCTTGCTGATTGTAGTTTTATTAAACAACAGCAAAATTTAATTATTACAGGCAGTACCGGAACAGGTAAAAGTTTCCTCGCATCTGCAATTGGAAACCAAGCTTGCTTAACAGGCTATAAAGTACTTTACGCAAATGCTGCAAGGCTTTTTAGTCAGATAAAAGTAGCAAAGGCAGATGGCACATCCTTACAAGAATATGCCAGGATTGAAAAGGTAGACTTACTTATTCTGGATGATTTTGGTATTCAACCTTTAGATAGCCAAAGCCGAATGATCCTTATGGAAATTATTGAAGATAGACATTCAAAAAAATCTACTTTAATTGCAGGGCAGGTTCCAGTATCGGCATGGTATGAAATTATTGGAGATGAAACTTTGGCGGATGCAATTTTAGACAGAGTAGTTCATGATGCACATAAAGTTGAACTGAAAGGAGAATCACTTAGAAAAAAAAGAAAAATAGAACAATAAATATTTTAACTTTGTTATTAGAAAAAACTAATCCCAATTTTAAGTCCTTGCGGTCGTCTGAAAATAGGGGGTCAGTTTACACTGAATAGAGGGGGTCAATATGGGTAATAATTTGCAGTATAAAGGAAATCCTAAGGAGAGAAAACATTGGGATGAATATTTTAACTGGTGTGTAAATACAGTTGAAAAATTCAGTTCTGCTTTTAAAAAGTATTTATAGCTATTTAGTATATTAGTCTACAGAATTGTGAGAGAAGCAAAACAATTAAATAAATTTATAGGTAGTGTACATGCATGCTCTTTTTTACTCCGTTTGATTCATTTTGAGCAAAATTTGTTACTTATTTGTTACCATAAACACATAACTAACTGATTATCAATACTACTTCATATTCTGTATCGGGAAGTAACTTTTGTCTATTGGCTTCTAGCTGTTGGCCTCTAGCTTCTGGCTTAGAGTACCTTACGCGGATAATGGCTGTAATCCCGTAAAATCAAATATAAACACTATAATAAAACTATAAAACTTCTGTCTAGCAAGGGTTTTAGTGTTTTTATGGCATTTTACAATTTTCGATAAAAATGGCGTTTTGTAAACTTTTTGTTGCGCATTTGTTGCTCAACAATTTTAAGCAACAAGTGAGCAACAAAATTGAAAAAATGCACATGCTGCAATATTCTGATGCATGTTGCACCATTCTGCACCATAAAGGAGAAATAGTAAATGACCGCTAGTAAGCAAACTCCACACTATGAATCAAACGCTTGCTTTTTTGGATTTTTTTAGAATTCAAAAAATAATTCAAATTAGTTTTATATTTGATAGTGCCTTCATCATCCATATCTCCTTTAACTTTAATTTCATTTCCACCCCGCACAAGGGCGTCCGCCGGCAGGCAGATTCGTCCCTACCTATCTCTTTCTCCTTCTCCTCCTCTTTCTCTTTCTCCTCCTCTTTCTCCTTCTCTTTCTCTTTCTCCTTCTAACTCTTCTTCGCCCAAGTATCCTTCAAACTAATGGTTCTATTAAATATCAATTTATCTTTAGGAGATTCCTTGTCTAAACAATAGTATCCCTTGCGGATAAATTGGTAACGATTGCTTAAGGTGGCGTTGGCTAAGCTTGGTTCGGCCAAGGCATTGGTTATTACGGTGAGGCTATTTGGATTGATATAATCTTTGAAATCACCTTCCTCGGTGGCTAGGTTTTCGGAGTTGAATAAGCGTTCGTATTCATTGATTTGAACGCTAATTGCATGTTTGATGCTTACCCAATGAATGGTTCCTTTTACTTTGATGCCAGAGGTATCGCTGCCGCTGCGGCTTTCTTTTATATAAGTGCAGTGTAGCTCTTTCGGTTTGCCGTTTTCATCCATCACAACCTCATTGCAGGTAATGATATAAGCGCTTTTTAAACGCACGCTCAAGCCTATTCCTAACCTAAAATAATTCTTAGGTGGGGCTTCCATAAAATCGTCGGCTTCAATGTAAATTTCTCTGCTAAACGGAATGCTCCTTGTTCCTGAATTTTCGTCTTCTGGATTGTTCTCTGCAATAAATTCATCTTCTACGCCATCTTCCCAATTGGTTATAACTACCTTCAATGGATTAAAAATAACCATCCTTCTGGTGGCAATATTATTGAGGTCTTCACGCAAGCAAAATTCTAATAATGACACATCAATTAAGCTATCTCTTTTTGATACACCTACCCTATTGCATAACTCAATAATAGAATGAGGCGTAAAACCTCTCCTGCGCATGCCAGATATGGTTGGCATCCGTGGATCATCCCAACCTGTAACATAATTTCCTTTTACCAATTCTAACAACTTGCGCTTGCTCATGATGGTATAGGTGAGGTTTAGCCTAGCAAATTCGTATTGTTTAGATGGGAATAAGTCTAATTCTTTGATGAACCAATCGTATAATTCTCTGTGAGGAATAAACTCTAGGGTACAAACAGAATGGGTGATATTTTCGATGGCATCACTTTGTCCGTGCGCAAAATCGTACATCGGATAAATGCACCACTTATCTCCCGTGCGGTGGTGGTGGTCAAACTTAATGCGGTACAACATTGGATCACGCATGTGCATGTTTGGCGAGGCCATATCTATCTTGGCACGCAAGGTTTTGGAGCCTTCTGCAAATTCACCATTTTTCATTTTGGTGAACAGCGCTTCATTCTCTTCAATGCTTCTATTTCTATAAATGGTTCCAGTGCCTGGCTCGGTTGGCGTGCCTTTGGTGGCTGCAATTTCTTCGGCAGTAGAATCATCTACATAAGCCAATCCTTTTTTGATTAAGGCATGTGCAAATTGATACAATTGGTCAAAATAATCGCTGGCATACAACTCCTCTGCCCAATCAAAACCCAACCATTTAATATCGGCTTTAATGCTATCAACATATTCCAATTCCTCCTTTGATGGGTTGGTATCATCGAATCGCAAATTGGTTTTTCCGCCGTATTTTTGGGTCAAGCCAAAATTAAGGCAAATAGATTTGGCATGACCAATATGCAAGTAACCATTAGGCTCAGGAGGGAACCTAGTGATCAAGGATTTATATTTACCCGATTCTAGGTCAGCTTCAATGATTTCCTCAATGAAATTTATAGGGGTTTCTTTATTTGTAGGTAATTCCGACATCTTAATTAATTTAATGGGTGATGATTTTAAGTTTTTAATACAGGTTATTATCAAGGTTTTAGAACTCAAAATAGCAATAATAAAAGTATAAAATAAGAATCACCCAATGGCAAATTTAATATTATCTTTTTTCATTCTCTTGCCAAATGCCAAATTATTTAAAGTTAATTGATATTGTTGGTTAATGATGAAGAAAATATAGGCTTTCTTGGGTATATTAATTTTTATCTTTCGGTTTGAACCAAAAAAAATAAATTGCCACTACAAAAATTATAGGTATGAATAGAGAAGAGATAATCCTTTCTTTTTTTATATTTGACTCATTAAGCATTTGCTATGAATATAAAAACAAAAGTCCTTTTTATTTCTTTCTTTCTATTGACAACATTTTTGCAGGCCCAAGAAAAGCGAAAAACATTGCCCATTATTCCGGCACCTGCCTTGGCTACAATTACCAAGGGTGAGTTTACCTTAAATAGCAATTGTATGTTGCTCATCAATGATGCAATTTTGGTGCAAGAAGCCAATTATTTAAACAACTATTTGCTCAGTAATTATGGCTATCAATTAGCTATATCTACCAGTTTTATCAAACCTAAAAAAGGCAATTACATCAGCTTAGAATTGGTTCAAACCGAAAATAAGATTGAAGAAAAATACGAATTAACTGTTAGCAAGAAGGCCATAGTTATAAAGGCAAATGCCAACTCAGGAATATTTTATGGTTTACAAAGTTTCATTCAATTATTACCGTTTGAACCAAAAGAAAGTTTAAAAATAACTTGTTGTGCCATTCAAGATTACCCTCGCTATGAATGGCGTGGCATGCATTTGGATTGCTCCCGACATTTCTTTCCTGCAAGCTTTATCAAAAAATACATTGATATGTTAGCCATGTATAAAATGAACGTTTTTCATTGGCATTTAACTGATGACCAAGGCTGGCGAATTGAGATTAAACAATATCCAAAACTAACCGAAATTGGCGCTTGGCGCAAGGGTTCAATGGCTGGCGCATACGACGACAATAAGTTTGACAACGTTAGATACGGTGGATTTTATACGCAAAATGAAATCAATGAAATAGTGGCTTATGCAAGCATGAACCACATAACCATAGTACCAGAGATTGAAATGCCCGGTCATGCATTAGCAGCATTGGCAGCCTACCCAGAATATTCTTGTAGTGGCAAACCTTGTGAGGTAGGCATGAAATGGGGCGTTGAAACCAATGTGTTTTGTCCAACTGAAGAAACATTTACTTTTTTAGGCAACATATTAGACGAAGTAATTTCACTCTTTCCTGGCAAGTATATTCACATTGGTGGCGATGAAGTTTTGAAAGATGAATGGAACAAATCTGCCTTCTGTTTGAACCTAATGAAGGAGAAAAACTTGAAGGATGCACATGAATTACAATCGTATTTTATTACCCGCATAGAAAAAATAGTGAACGCCAAAGGGCGCATGATTATTGGTTGGGACGAAATTTTAGAAGGTGGCTTAGCACCCAATGCCGCAGTAATGAGTTGGCGTGGAACCGAGGGAGGAATTGCCGCGGCCAAACAACAACATTATGTGGTTATGAGTCCGGGCTCGCATTGTTATTTTGATCATTACCAAGGCAACCCCGAAACAGAACCGCATGCCATTGGAGGGTTTACACCACTTGAAAAAGTTTATAGTTATGAACCCACTCCTGATACCTTGAATGCAGAAGAAGCCAAATACATTTTGGGCGCACAAGCCAATGTTTGGACCGAGTATATCACCACCACCGATCAAGTTGAATACATGGCAATGCCAAGAATGGCGGCACTTGCAGAGGTAGTATGGAGTAAAAAAGAAAACAAAAACTACGATGATTTCTTCCTAAGAATTAAACTACAGCAGGATAGATTAAATAGATTGGGAATTAATTATTCAAAAACTGCGTTTAATGAGAAGAAGAAATAAACTATGGCAACAAGAAAAACATTCATCAAATTAGGCCTACTCTCTGGAGCGGGATTGGTTATGGGCGCGGGTAAGGTTGAGGCGAAAAAGGAGTTCGCTAAATCTGGTAGTAAAAATCCGAATAAACCCATTGTATTATCTACATGGAATTTTGGTTTGAAAGCCAATGAGGCGGCTTGGGATATTTTGAATAAAGGCGGAAGAGCCTTGGATGCTGTTGAGGCTGGCGTTATGGTGCCGGAGGCAGATCCAACTGAACGAAGTGTGGGTTATGGAGGTAGACCAGATAGAGATGGCAGAGTAACTTTAGATGCCTGTATCATGGATGAACTTTCAAACATTGGTTCGGTGGCTGCACTCGAATTTATAAAACATCCCATATCAGTGGCAAGGGCAGTGATGGAAAAAACACCTCATGTGATGTTGGTTGGAGACGGTGCGCTGCAATTTGCCTTATCGCAAGGTTTTAAGAAAGAAAATTTATTGGTACCCGATTCGGAAAGAGAGTGGAAAGAATGGTTGTTAAAGAGTGAATACAAACCCATTGTTAATATAGAAAACCACGATACCATTGGCATGATTGCACTTGATGCAGCAGGTAATTTAAGCGGTGCATGTACAACAAGCGGCATGGCATTTAAGATGCACGGCAGGGTTGGCGATTCGCCAATTATTGGTGCTGGTTTGTATGTAGACAATGAAATTGGTGCTGCCACAGCAACCGGTCATGGTGAAGAGGTTATTAGAATTGCGGGTTGCCATTTGGTGGTAGAGTTAATGAGGCAAGGCAAATCGCCCAAGGAGGCGTGCATAGAAGCAGTGAAACGCGTGGTGAGGTTAATGGAAATTAGAAAGAAAAATTTAGCAGACATACAAGTTGGTTTTATTGCATTGGATAAAGCCGGCAACTATGGTTCTTATTGTGTTCAAGGCGGATTTAATTATGCGGTATATGATAAAACTGGAAACAAATTAATTGATGCCGAATCGCATGTGCCACTGCCAAAAAAGTAATATTGAAACAACATGCATTTAATAGAAATAGCTTGTTTCAATGAGCAATCTGCCATTACTGCATGGCTGGGAGGTGCAGATAGAATAGAGCTTTGCAGAGATAAAAATACAGATGGACTAACTCCTACTGCTCATGCTTTGCAATACGTTTTGCATCATGTAAACATTCCGGTGAATGTGATGATCCGACCAAGGGAGGGCAATTTTATTTATACTGAAGAGGAGTTTGAACAAATGAAAAATGAAATCCTTGGCTTCAAAAATAGTGGTGTGGCAGGTTTTGTTTTTGGATGTTTGAACCCAAATCATACTGTGAATATGGCTCAAAATAAAGTATTGCTAGCATTGGCGAATCCCCTACCCTGCACGTTTCATAAGGCATTCGACGCTTGTGTAGATTTAAATAAGTCGCTAGAAGATTTAATCATGTTGGGTTTTGAAACAGTATTAACATCTGGAGGTTCGCCAACAGCATTGGAAGGAGTTGAGCAATTATTAGAATTGAAACCAATAGCAGCCAGTAAAATAAATATATTGGTTGGAGGCTCTGTACGCTCTCATAATTTAAAAGCCATTAAAGCCATTTGCGGTTTGAACCAATACCATTCATCTGGTATCATTGATGGGGGTGAATTGGCAGATTTAAATGAAATACTGGCAATAGTAAAGTCGGCCATTGAATGA
>CANKQY010000104.1 GCA_947485745.1 Bacteroidota bacterium | reverse complement strand
GGATCAACATACCTTAAACTCTTTAAATAATTTACCCCACACAATTGGTCTTCCATTTCATATTTACCGAGGTTTCTAAAAGTTGCATTTTCAAAATCTGCTCCTCGGTTCATACTGCCTCTATTGTCTAAAGTAAATACCAAATAACCCTGTTGTGCCATGTAATACAGCCACAAATCTGCACCTCCAAGCCAAGTATTGGTAATCATTTGTGCATGTGGTCCGCCATAAACATAAACCAAAACAGGGTACTTTTTAGTAGAATCAAAGTTGTTGGGATAAATGATCCTGCAGTTCAATTGCACTTGCTTATCAGTTGATGGAATTGAAACCAATTTTACGGTACATTCTTTGTATTCTCTTAATGGATTAAAAGCATTTAACAACATACTATTTTCCTTGCCTTTTTGATCCATTAATAAATACCTTCTAGGAATGGTATTGCTGGTAAGTTGTTCAATCACATACATGCCATCTTCTGAAACCAGGCCGTTGTGAATTCCTTCTAACTTATTAATTTGAGTGCTTGTAGCCGATTTTAAATCCAACTTATAAACGTATTTGTTCAATCCATCGGCACTGCTAGCATGATAAAATAACTGAGTTCCTTTTGCATCTGTGCCAATGATATCTTGCACCACCATTTTACCTTTGGTTAATTGCTTTACTTGCTCTCCTTTGTTGTTATATAAATACAAGTGATTGTATCCATCTTTTTCGCTGAACCAAATAAATTTTCCTGGGTCATTTTTCAAGAAATACAAAGGCTTTTCTGGTTCCACATATTTTGGATGCTTTTCTGTAAACAGCACTTTTATAAACTGGCCAGTATTGCCATCAAACATTTGCAATTGCATTTCGTTTTGATCGCGATTAACCACTGCTATGTATATATATTCTTCATCTAAACTCCAACTTATATTGGTATAATATTGTTCTTGGTCGCCAGTAGTGGCCAATTCCAATACTCTTTTGCGTTTAAAATCATAGATCATTACTTTTACTTGGTGACTCAAATTACCTGCCATTGGGTATTTTAAATTTTCAAAATCCGTTGGTTTAGTAAGCTTGGTACTATTGGTATCGTTGGTAGTTACATTCATTAATTTATAGTCACTTACCATGCCTTCCATTAATTTATAGAATGCAATTTTATTTCCATTAGGACTAAAAAATGTGCCTTTGGTTATGCCAAATTCATTGCGATGAACAGCTTTGCCATAGCTCATGTTGTAGTTGCCATCGGCAGTAATTAAATCTTGTTTATCAACTAAATTTCCTTGCGGATCGATTTCGGTTTTTGCGCTGGTGGTACCATTTTCATTCACAAATAAATTGTGGTTCATGGTATAAGCCAATCTATTGGTTTTAGGTTCAAAATCTAGGTCCTCTGCATCTTTAGGTGCTTTTGCTAAAAGCTTAACGCTTTTGTTGCTTAAGTTAAACAAGTAATAACTATTGCTGTAAGAAAACCTAAACGAAAAACTATTGATCCAATTAAGAAATGGAAACCTACCCATGCCTTTTTCCTTGGTCATTAAGTTGGTGAAAGCTGTACTAAAATCTTCAATACTCAGGATACTGTCTCTTGTTAATGTAACTGCGTTTTGTACAATTAAAATTTCTTTGCCATTTCGCTTTCCTACATAAGAAAATGAGTTGCTTTGAGGTATCCATTGTAATTGTGATAACCTTTCGGCAGCAAGCGTTGTTCTGGCTTTGTTTACAGCATCTTCAACTGTTAATATTTTATTTTGTGCATAAGATGGCATTAACAGGCAAGAAACCAGTAAGCTTAATATTGTTTTTTTCATATTCATTGTTTTCAATAGTCAATAATAGGTATTTTCGGTTTGAGCCAAAAATGATTTTAGGAAAAGTTTACAGGGTAAAATTTAATACCTTGATTTTAGCTAGGATGATTAGTACAATTAGTAACAGTGGAGATACTTTGTAGCCTGTAATGGCAGGTTTGGTTCATGCAATCAAACCCCAACCTTCAGGTTGGGGACTAACACAAACAACCATGAAAAAATTACAAAAGTTGGGCCAATACTTGGATTGTTGTTAAGTAAGATGAGCGATTCTAAACAATCAATCAGCCATTGAAACAAGCAAGCAAATGCAAAGGTTTGAATTACTGAGTAGAAATTGTTTATTTTCGCATTCCGAAAAATAGAAAATTATGTTTGAAAGCTTAAGTGGTAAAATAGAAAAGGCCCTAAAAACCTTAAAGGGACAAGGGAAGATAAGCGAAATAAATGTTGCTGAAACCATCAAAGAAATCAGAAAAGCGTTAATTGATGCCGATGTAAATTTTAAGATTGCCAAGCAATTTACCGAAACAGTGCGCGAAAAAGCGTTGGGTCAAAACGTTTTAACCAGCGTTTCTCCCGGACAATTAATGGTTAAAATTGTAAACGATGAACTCGTTGAATTATTAGGTGGCAAAACAGAAGAATTAGACTTAAGTGGCAACCCAACAGTAATATTAATGGCTGGTTTGCAAGGAAGTGGAAAAACTACACACTCAGCAAAATTGGCCAATTTAATTAAGAAAAAAGGCAAAACAGTGATGTTAGCTGCCTGCGACGTATATCGTCCGGCGGCAATAGAACAATTAAAAGTATTGGGTCAGCAAATTGATGTACCTGTATTTTTTGAAGAAGGTAATAATAACCCTATTTCTATTGCACAAAATGCCTTAAAGGCGGCTAAAGAAACCAATGCCAGGGTTTTAATTGTGGATACTGCTGGTCGTTTGAGCATAGATGAGTTGATGATGGCGGAGATTGGCAATATTAAAAAAGCCTTGAACCCGCAAGAGATTTTATTTGTTGTAGACGCCATGACTGGTCAGGATGCCGTTAACACAGCTAAAGCATTCAACGATGTATTGGATTTTACTGGTGTTATTTTAACCAAATTAGATGGCGATACACGAGGTGGAGCTGCATTAACTATTAAAACTGTAGTTAACAAGCCTATCAAGTTTATGGGTATGGGTGAGAAAATGGAAGCCATGGAAACTTTCCACCCAGATAGGATGGCCCAACGTATTTTGGGCATGGGCGATATTGTGAGTTTGGTAGAGCGTGCCCAAGAGGTTTTTGATGAAGAGGAAGCAGAGAAAATTCAGAAAAAATTACTAAGAGACCAATTTACCTTTGAGGATTTTTACACCCAAATTCAACAAATCAAAAAGATGGGTAACCTCAAAGATTTGATGGGTATGATTCCGGGAGTTGGTAAGGCAGTAAAAGACATGGATATCAGCGATGATGCGTTCAAAGGCATAGAAGCCATTATAAATTCTATGACCCCAGGAGAGCGCAAAACCCCAGATATCATTAACGGACAAAGACGTAAAAGAATTGCAAATGGAAGTGGCACCGACATTCAGCAAGTAAACCAACTCTTGAAACAATTTGATGAAATGCGCAAGATGATGAAGAGCATAGGTAAACTGCAAGGCGCCGGCCGAAGCCTCAAAGGAATGCCTTTTATGAAATAGTTAGGGAAGAAGGGAAGACTTGGAGATGTGGAGATGAGGAGAAGAGGAGATGTGGCGAAGGAGTTATGTGGAATGAGTGAATTTAATTTTTAACTCATACTTCATAACTCATAATTCATACTTAATAGTTCATAATTCATACTTTACTCTTATCTCATACCTCAACTACTGAATTTTAACCTCAAACGGCATGCGGGTTTGAATGCCTTGGTATTGGATGGCTTTTTTAACCTCTTGGTATTGTAAGTAGTTTTGACCCAATTCTTTTTTCATGAAGTAAATACTGGCTTGATTGCTGATAGATGAAAATAGTTCATCCAATGGATCTTTTAAGTCTGGCAATTCAACAGTTCTATATTCTTCCAGTTTGGCTTTTTTGGCTGCTATTGCAATGGCTTTATCTAGGCCCCCTAATTCGTCAACCAAGCCAATTTTTTTGGCATCGGCACCACTCCAAACTCTTCCTTGGGCAATTGAATCTACCTGGGCTTCGCTTAATTTTCGTCCTTGAGCCACACGGTTTATAAAATCTGCGTATACGCGGTCAACAGCATTTTGGATTACTTTTCTTTCTGCCTCGTTAAGCGGGCGGTCTGGACTTCCTAAATCTGAGAATTCGCCAAATTTTACCGTTTCTATTTTGATTCCTAATTTATTATTGAGCAATTCTTGCGCATTGATGAGCATACCAAACACACCAATGGAGCCTGTTATGGTATTAGGTTGTGCCACTATTACATCGGCTGGTGCGGCAATATAATAACCACCGCTAGCAGCTAGGTTACCCATAGAAACCACTATTGGTTTTTTCTTTTTACACAATATAATTTCTCTCCATATGATATCACTGGCAAGTGAACTACCTCCTGGTGAATTAATCCTTAAAACTAAGGCTTTATAAGAGTCGTCTTCTCTTATTTTCTTGATAGCTTCAGCAATTCGATCTGAACCCATTGTTTCATCATCGCCCTGTCCGCCAACAATATCACCAACACAATAGAGTACCGCAATTTTATTATCAGAGATTGAAGCATTATTAGGTACTCCTTTGAATTTAGCCATGGTAATACTACTTATTTTTTCTGATTCTTTCAACCCAAGTTTTGTTTTGATTTCAGCGTCTACTTCATCTTTGTATTTTAAACCATCAATCATTTTAAGTGCTAAAGCATCTTGGCCATTCTGGATTTTAAGTTCATTTACCATGCTGGTAACCTCCTTAACATCCTTTTTTCTGGCAAGGGCAATTTGGTTCAAAAAGTGATTGTAAAGGCTACCCATGTATGATTCAATTTGACTTCTATTTTCAGCACTCATTTTATCGGCAATAAAAGGTTCACCAGCAGCTTTAAATTTGCCATGACGAATTAATTCGGGTTTAAGACCAATTTTATCGAGCATTCCTTTGATGTAAAATACCTGTTGAGAAAAACCATTTAATAAAATTTCACCACTTGGATTGAGGTATATTTTATCAGAAACAGATGCAACATAATAGCTATGCTCATCCATTATTTCTGCATAGGAGATAACAAACTTTTTAGATTTCTTAAATTCTATCAATTCATTTCTAATTTCCTCTAACCCTGCGTAACTATTTGGCGAAACCTCGGCATTTATTAATATACCTTTGATATTATCGTTGGTGGCGGCTTTTTTAATATTAGCAATAATGTCGTTTAAGCCTAAAGGTTTGCCTTGTTCCATACCTGGTATTGGAAATCCATCAAATGGATTTTTTAATGTTCTATCTGGAATCAGGTAATTGAGGTTAAATTCCAAAACAGAATTTTCTTTGATGCTTATTTTGGTTTCATTTGAATCTCCAGAGGCAATACTGCCAATTATTCCAACAAAAATAAATATAAGTAAAATGCCCCCTAGGATCATACCAAAAAGGCTGGCAAACATAAATTTGAAAAATTGTTTCATTAGTAATTAATTATTGGTTCGAATATATAAGAATAATAAATGTAAGATATAATAATTCTATAAATGGAAAGGAAAAGAATTAATAGGTAATATTTTCCATCCAAATGTGTATTTTAATTTTGTGGGTTTGATCCTTTAATTTATTCATTTAACCTATATTCCTTATTTATAGAAGCAATATTACCCATTCAGTTTACCAGATTATAATAGGTTCAGCACTAATTTTAATTTGCGCTATTGTTTCATAATAATTAAGTTCGTGCCATGCTTAATCCTAATCTTGATCCAGAAGAAACCAATTTAACCAATACTGATAGAGATATTGAAAGGGTATTGCGACCAAGGAATTTTGGCGATTTTACTGGTCAGGAAAATATTATTGAGAACCTCAAGATTTTTGTGGCGGCTGCCAGGCAGAGAGGAGAAGCCTTAGACCATGTGTTATTGCATGGTCCTCCGGGCCTTGGAAAGACTACTCTTGCCAATATTATTGCCAACGAGTTAAAAGCTGGGTTCAAAACTACGAGCGGCCCGGTTTTGGAGAAAGCAGGTGATTTGGCAGGTTTACTTACCAATTTAGAGGAAGGTGATGTGTTATTTATTGATGAAATCCATCGCTTGAGTCCGGTTGTGGAAGAATTTTTATATTCTGCTATGGAGGATTATAAAATAGACATCATGATAGATAGCGGTCCTAATGCTAGGAGTATTCAAATTGAAGTTGCACCTTTTACATTAATAGGAGCTACCACCAGGAGTGGTTTACTTACCGCGCCTTTGAGGGCAAGGTTTGGTATCAATGCGCGCTTACAGTATTATGATAAAGCCTTAATGAAAACCATTATAGGCAGATCAGCAGATATCTTAAAATCTTTGATAGATGAAGAAGCTACTTTTGAAATTGCTAGAAGAAGCAGGGGTACACCAAGGATTGGGAATGCTTTATTAAGGCGTACCAGAGATTTTGCCCAAATAAAAGGAGATGGCACTATTACCATGGAAATAGCTCAATATGCCCTAGACGCCCTGAACGTAGATGAAGAAGGATTAGATGAGATGGATACTCGCATATTAAAAACCATGATTGAGAAGTTTAAGGGAGGGCCAGTTGGTTTGAACACAATTGCCACAGCCATAGGAGAGGATTCTGGAACAATAGAGGAAGTATATGAGCCTTATCTAATACAAGAAGGGTTTTTAACAAGAACGCCAAGAGGGAGGGAAGTAACAGAAAAAGCTTATCGTCACCTGGGTCACGGGCCTACATATAAGAATACTTTGTTTTAACTTCGGTTTGAACCTAAGTAATTCAGAATTCTGAATTAAAAAAATACAGGTTGTTTATAGAGTTCGTATGAAACTAAAAGGACCTTTTGTTTTAACTTTTTAAAGTATTTTCGGTTTGAACCAAAGGATTTATGAGTAAAATAAGCAATTCTGAATTCTGAATTAAAAATTCTGAATTAAAAAAGCACTCATTTTTCGGGTTATTTTTACTAGGTGGCAGTTAGTATTCTTAACAAAATTGGGCATCTTAAAGCGAATTAAGAATTATTTAATACTCAAATACAGTGGTTTGCGATAATTATGAAAGAAATATTTGCGGAAAATGCAAATCGCCCTACATTTGCAACCCCTTAGAGAGAGAGCAAGTGTGAAGAGAAAGGGTCAAAGGAAAAATATTTTAAATAATATTTGCACAAGAAATAAAAACACTTACCTTTGCATCCCCCTTAGATAAAGGAATGGTTTACGGATTGAGAGAGAAGTAGATTTGGAATTGAGTGAGGTGGAAATAAATAAGAGATTCTGCATCTTTAGGGATGAATCATTAT
>CANKQY010000103.1 GCA_947485745.1 Bacteroidota bacterium | reverse complement strand
TGCAATCCTAATTTGCTCCTTTACCAAATCTAATCCAACAATTTGCTCTGTAACAGGATGCTCAACTTGCAAGCGGGTATTCATTTCAAGAAAATAGAAATTCAATTCATGGTCAACCAAAAATTCAACGGTACCCGCACTAAAATAATGAGAAGCTTTAGCCACGTTTACTGCTGCTTCGCCCATTAGTTTTCTAACTTCAGGGGTTAAGCAACTCGAAGGAGCTTCCTCTACTAATTTTTGGTGCCTCCTTTGAATACTGCATTCGCGTTCAAAAAGATATACCACATTTCCATGTTGGTCGCCCAATATTTGTATTTCAATGTGCTTGGGTGAACCAACAAATTTTTCTATAAAAACAGCATCATCACCAAAGGAGGCCAGTGCTTCTGATTGGGCCATTTTAATTGCCTCCTCAAATTCTTCAGGTGCATTAACTACCCGCATTCCTTTTCCACCACCACCAGCAGAGGCTTTCACTAAAACTGGATATCCAATATTTTCTGCAATTTTTTTAGCCTCTGCAATGTCTCTCAAAGCTTCTTGAGTACCCGGCACTAAAGGTACGTTAAACATAGATACGGCTTGTTTTGCACCTATTTTACTCCCCATTATCTCCATGCTTTCGGCTGAGGGGCCTATAAAGATTAAACCTGCATTCTTTACATTACGGGCAAAGCTGGCATTTTCACTCAAAAAACCGTAGCCAGGGTGTATGGCATCTGCGCCAACAGCTAGCGCGACTTCAATAATTTTATCACCTAATAAATAACTTTGGCTACTTGGAGGTGGACCAATACATACAGCTTCATCTGCATACCTAACATGTAGTGCTTTTCTATCAGCCTCACTATATACTGCAACAGTTTTAATTCCCATTTCCTTTGCAGTGCGCATTACCCTTATTGCTATTTCACCTCTATTTGCTATTAATATTTTTTTCATTTTTAGTTGTAATGGATCACAAATTTAAAATAAAAACCCAATTGCAAGATAAATGATTGCCAATTCGCAATTTAAAATCTTAACCAGAAATGCCTAGCTTTTCAAATGCCTAATAGATTGAAGGTTATAGATTCATTTGTCATTTTCTCCTTGTAGAAAAACCAATGTTAACATATTTTGGTTTACATTTACAGTTATTTGTGACTATAACTGAATAACAATACTATATATCTAGAATGAAGCTTATTAAATTTCATAGCGACTTAGAAAGTCAAAAGCAATTCGGCAAGGAACTTCGACAGAATGTAAACAAATACTTCAAGGATAATAATCTTTCAACGAAGGGTAATTATAAAATGATTTTAAAAACCATTTCAGTTTACTCCATGTATCTTTTACCCATTTTTGCTGTTTTTAACTATAACTTGCCGTTTTCTTGGGCGGTATTGATGTATGTTGTTTCAGGTATAGGCACTGCCGGTATTGGCATGTGTGTAATGCACGACGCTTTGCATAATTCATATTCTAAAAATAAGCTAGTTAATAGGATAATGGGTTGGAGCATGTACGTTATAGGTAGCAACGTATTTAATTGGAAAATCCAGCACAACATTTTTCATCACGCTTACACAAACATCGACGGATTGGATGAGGATATTAAAACTAGATGGATTATGCGGTTTTCGGAGCAAACACCTCTGAGAGCTATTAATAAATACCAGCATTTGTACTCCCTGCCTTTTTACACCATGATGACCTTTTCAATGTTAGTAGTTGATTTACCCAGATTAATAGGATATTATAAAACAGGATTAATGAAACAGCATTTGGGCGAGCCTATAAAAGAGTTTGGTACATTGATTGTAGTAAAATTAATTTACCTATTTATGCTTATTGGAATGCCAATAATTTTTACAGATTTATTGTGGTGGCAAGTATTGGTTTCGTTCACTGCTATGCATATGATGGCAGGATTTATTTTTGCTTTGGTATTTCAATTGGCGCATATAGTAGAGGGTGTAAATCAGCCAACGGCCAACGAACTTAATGTGGCTGAGAACGAATGGGCGGTTCATCAATTGTTGACAACCGCAAATTTTGCTCCCAAAAATCGATTATTGAATTGGTTTGTGGGTGGGTTAAATTTTCAAGTAGAGCATCATTTATTTCCTAATATCTGCCACCTGCATTACCCTCAGATTTCTAAAATAGTTGAGGCTACTGCGAATAAATATGGCATACCTTATTTGTCAAATCCAACCTTATTTGGGGCTATTAAATCGCATTTAATTAGGTTAAAAGAATTAGGCAGGGCTTAGTTCATACTAATTACGATTAATATTTTTTATGTCGGTTGTAGTTAAATTAATTAAAAAAGAGCTGCTTCTTGAGTGGCGGCAACGATATGCATTGAATGGCATATTATTGCAGGTTTTATCATCCGTTTTTGTTGTTTATTTAGCTGTTAAACACTTGAACAATCCCACATGGAATGGTGTATTCTGGGTTGTGCTATTGTTTATCTCAATCAACGCCATCGCCAAAAGTTTTATTGGAGAGGGTAAAGGTAAAAATCTTTATTTTCATATGTTGGTTCAGCCACAGCAATTGCTATTAGCAAAATTTATTTACAATGCTATACTCAACCTAATTTTGGCGGTTCTTTGTTTATTTGCATTTACGGTTCTTCTGGGAAATCCAATTCAATCTGTTGGTTTATATATCATGGTAACAGTTTTAGGCTGTATGGGCTTTGCTAGCACATTTACTATGTTATCTGCTATTTCTTCAAAAGCAGGAAATAGCAATTTATTGATGCCCGTTTTAAGTCTGCCCATAATTATTCCATTATTGCTAATAATCATCAAAGCATCCATGCGATCTATGGACGGACTAGATGAAACATTGATATACAAAGATTTAGGCATACTATTCTTATTCAATATTTTGATACTTTCATTAGCTTATATCTTGTTTCCAGCCATTTGGAAAGAGTAAATTAAAATTTACCTTAACTTACTCTTATATTTGAAACATTCAATCACCGGGGCTTTTTACCCTTAATTGTTTTGAACTATGAGTAAAAAAGGAAGAATTTTAGTAGCCATGAGCGGCGGCATTGATAGTACCGTTGCAGCAGTTTTATTAGCCGAAGAAGGTTATGAAGTAATTGGTGTTACCATGAAAACATGGGATTACCAGAATAGTGGAGGTAGCAAAAAGGAAACCGGATGCTGCAGCCTCGACTCGATTAATGATGCCAGAACCATTGCTGTTCAGTATGGCATACACCATCTTATTTTGGATATCAGAGATGAGTTTGGAGATTTTGTTATCGATAATTTTATTGAAGAGTATTTAGCTGGAAGAACCCCCAATCCATGTGTTTTGTGTAATACTCACATTAAATGGGAGGCCTTATTAAAAAGAGCAAATCAATTAGACTGCGAATATATAGCCACCGGACATTATGCTCAAATACGCAATGAAAACAACCGTTTCGTCGTTAGTAGGGGATTAGATCACAACAAGGACCAAAGTTATGTGCTTTGGGGCTTGAGCCAAGAAAGTATGGCTCGAACCACTTTCCCTTTAGGTGGTTTTCATAAAACTGAAATTCGTCAAATGGCATTAGACAGAGGATTTACCGAATTGGCTGAGAAAAGCGAAAGCTATGAAATTTGCTTTGTGCCAGATAATGATTATAGAGGTTTCTTAAAAAGAAGGGTAGAAGGCTTGGAGGAAAGAGTAGATGGAGGATTGTTTGTAAACCGAGAAGGCAAAGTTTTAGGGAAACATAAAGGTTATCCTTTTTATACCATTGGTCAAAGAAAAGGTCTAGAAATAGCTTTAGGTGAACCAATGTTTGTTTTAGAGATTAACCCCGATACCAATACTGTTGTACTTGGTAGGGAAGAAGAGTTAAAGAGAAACGGAATGTGGGTGCGGAATATCAATTTACAAAAATATGCTAGCCTAGAATTACCCATGGAATCACTAACCAAAGTAAGGTATAAAGATGCTGGAACACCTGCATTAATAACCCAAGAAGGAAACAGAATGAAAGTAGATTTTCATTCCGAGGTTAAAGGAATTGCCCCAGGGCAAAGTGCTGTTTTCTATGAAGGAAATGATGTAATTGGCGGTGGGTGGATTCAATCAAGTTACGAAATATAAAGATGAAATTGAAAATAGTAAATGGCTATTTGAACTGTTTTATCGCTTCATTTTTGTTGCTAAGTGTTGCCTGCTCTAAGGATGAACCAAAAGATGGATCTATAGATTTGGGTTACGATTTTTATCCAATTGATTCGGGCTGGGTTAGGGTGTATCAGGTTGATTCTATTGCCTTTGACGACAATTCACAAACAATTGATACTTTCCAATTTATTTTAAAAGAAAATACTGAAGGCAAAATCAAGGGTCAAAATTTGGATGGCTATCAAATCGTCAATCGTTTGGTTCAAACAGATTCAAACCAAATAACTCACATACGAAGCAGTATATTTTTAATGAAAACGCAAAATAACCTTCAAAGAATTGAAGACAATGTTTGTGTAGTTAAATTAGTATTTCCAATTGGCAATACTACTAGTTGGAATGGAAATATGCTCAATAATTTAGGTAGAAGAACATTTACGATGCAAAATATTGGTAAACCTTTTGTTAATGGAGATACAATATTTAACAATTGCATTACCGTTCAAGAGGCTTTAACCAACAACTTAGTAGAAGAGATTTTGGTTAAAAGTATTTATTGCAAAGGCTTAGGATTGGTTGATTTTACCAATAACTATATCAATACCCAACAAACGGGGAAATCGGGCTATAAAATCCACCAGCAGTTAAAATACTATTATCGCCCATGAGGTTTTTATTGCCTTTGCTTTTATTTGTTGGTTTGAACCTAAACGCCCAGCAGCGTTATTATTTTGTGGCATTTAAGGATAAGCCTAATTTTAAAATTCAATTATACGAACCAGCAACGTACATTTCAATTAAGGCAATTGAACGTAGAACCAGAAATAGAGTTCCTTTAAATGTAAACGACATTCCACCAGATAGTACTTATTTGGCAGAGCTTTCAACCCTTCCTTTGCTAATGTTTGGTAACAGCAGGTGGTTTAATGGAGCCATTGTATTGAGTGATGTAAAAAACATCATGGATTCGATTAAAACTTTGCCATTTGTAAGTAAAGTTACCTATTTGGGTCCTGCTTTTTTTTATGAAGAAAGTAACGATGCCACTGAAAATAGCTTGGATAATCAAATTAAAATTTTAGAACAAAGCTTTGATAACAAACTCAAAAAGAATGATACTTTGCTGGCAGGAAGAAGCTATTTTCAATTAAATCAAATTCATGATAACTCGTTAGCTAGTAATGGATTTGATGGAAAGAATGTGCTTATAGCTGTTTTAGATGCTGGCTTTAAAAACCTAGATAAATTACCAGCATTTAAACACTTGTTTACAGATAAAAGAATTCTTGCTGCTTATGATTTTGTTGAAAAAGAAGAAGAGGTTTTTGAAGACGATGACCATGGATTGTCGGTTTTAAGTTGTTTGGCAGCCAAGCAAACTGGAGTTATATTAGGAACCGCTCCGGGTGCAAATTACCTGCTGTTGAGAACAGAAAATGCTTCAACCGAATATTTGGTAGAGGAGTATTTTTGGGCATTGGCAGCTGAATATGCTGATAGTGCCGGAGCAGATATCATTAACTCTTCTTTGGGTTATAGCAAACACGATGAAAAGGCCATGGGGCATAAATACTCGGAATTGGATGGAAAAACCACAATAGTAACACAAGCATCGGAAATTGCAGCTTCCAAGGGTATACTTGTGGTGGCAAGTGCAGGAAACGAAGGAAACGATCCATGGCGCCAAATTACTGCGCCTGCCGATGGCGAGCATGCGCTCAGCATTGGCGCAGTTGATAAATATGGTTCTTATGTAGGATTCAGTTCTGTGGGACCTACAGCTGATAAACGAATGAAACCAGACCTAGCAGCCTGCGGAAAGGGTACAGTTTTAATGGCAAGTGATGGAAAAGTGTTTGAAGGAAATGGCACCTCTTATGCTTGTCCAATCATTGCTGGCGCAGCAGCTCAATTATTGCAATTGGCTCCAAATACCAGTGCAGAAAAACTAAAAGAAGCCTTAAGCTTGAGCGGCAATCAATATTATAAGAAGGATAAATACACGGGAAATGGCATTCCAAATATTGAACTAGCTGCAAAATTGGTTCAAGCCAAAATAGACACCGTTATTGATTTAATGGAATTAGCCGATAACAATATCCATATTAGTTTATTTAGCAGATACCCTCAAAAGGTTTCCATTACAATAAAAGAGCCTGTAGAAGGTAATATTGAAAAGTTAAGTTTACCATTGAAAAAAGGCCTCAATAGGATGGTACTGAAAGGATATAAAAAACGCCCAAGTGGTTTGTATCACTTGAGCGCTGAATTTACCAATAAGGTTATTGAAATTGACTTTATGAAACCTTAACTTTTTCCTTAACTAAAGAGGGAACATTGATGCTAAGCAAATAAAATCCACCAAAAAGAATTGAATTGTAAAGTAAATCTGAGGCGAAGGTATTTTGAAAGAATGGCCAACCAGCTACGTAACTATTAATAATTCCTGCAAAATCATGCGTATACAAAGGGCCAAGGCTAGTAGGATAGAAAAATACAAAATTGGTAATTAAGAAAAATGCAAATGAGGATGCCATTGAGCCAATGGCTATTGTCATCCAATTTAAATTCTTCTTTAATTGAGTACCTATAAAAATAGAAGCTACAAAACCTGTATAGGTAATTAGCATTTCTGGGCCATAAAAACCTAAAAATAAATCACTCAATACCATTGCCATAATTGGAACCACATAGGCAACGTATTTTCTATTTATGTATGCTCCGCCAAATAATGCGATTGCTCCAATTGGACTGAAGTTGGGGGCGTGTGGAATTAAACGAAGCATGGCAGCTCCGAATATAAAAGTAGTAATTGTTAAAAATTTATTGTTCATGTCTATTATTTCTGATGGCGAAAATAAGAAGCTTTTAAGACAATACAAGGTTTATTGATTCGAAATAGGGTAAGATTTATGAATTAGTTTTCCCCAATTCAATAAAATCCGTCTAAAAGTAGTTTATACCATTCATAAAAAAATTTGACGCACTCAATGTAAAGTACTTAAATTGCGACTGATTTGAATAAATAAGCTTTATATTCATTCAATGTTCAACATAGCTTAAAAACCATTAACCAAAATATCAAAACAATGAAAAAAGGTTTATTATTTGCTAGTGCTTTTGCTTTTCTACTTGGATCACAAGTGAGTAAAGCGCAAGTCCCAGCTGCGGCCAATGCCAATCAAACCACTTTATTAGAGAAGGTAACAGCCACACCAGGCGAGATGAAAATCTCCTATGAAAAGTACCGCTTACCTAACGGACTTACCTTAATTAT
>CANKQY010000102.1 GCA_947485745.1 Bacteroidota bacterium | reverse complement strand
TCGAGTGCCGTTATAGAGAAATACACTAAGCAGTACACACTTGTATATGCAGATACCTCAACTACTTGCAGAGTGGCCGATACCACTACTATTCAGGTGAATGAAAACCCAGTAGTAGATATTGATTACTTGAGTTTAAGCGATAGTGCTGTATGTAAAACAAGGGGTAATGTGTTGTTCTTCATGAACCCAAATAATATCCCTTCATCAGATGCAAGCATGAGTAGCTTCCCCGCTTTACCAAGTGGCGATTTTGATGTAACAGCCGGTAAGCTAAATATCAGCAGTGCGCCAGCAGGCATGTATAATATCAAGTATTATTACAAAGACCCAGGAACAGGTTGCGACAACAGAGACTCTGTAAATATAAGGTTGCAAAATGCACCAATAATAGATATCACAGATGATGGCACGGTGTGTTCTTATGGAGCGGTATTTACTGTAGGATTTAAAACAGTACCAAGTAGCCCTTATACTTGGAGCTGGAGCACCCCAGATGGCAATGGAAGCATTTTAGACAATGGTGTAACAGGCATAGCTTATACAGCAACAGCAGCAGATATTGCCCGAGGTTCTATTACCTTTAAGGCAACTACTGTTGACTTAACTACTGATCCAGATGTGTGTGCAGCCGTAAGAGATTCTGCAATTTATACTATCAAACCAAAACCAGATGCTACCTTTAGTATAGCGCCAGATAGGGGTTGTGTAGACGACAGGTATGCAGTGGAGCTTAATAGTGTTTATACCGCCACCGCAAGTTCGGTAGCAGGCTCTACTTACAAATGGTTCATAGATCAAAGTGATTATAATACCACACCTTTGAATGCAGCGCCATACGATCAATTGGTGCAAAATCAAAAATTTACACAGCCAGGCAACCACACGGTTCACTTGTTTGTGGAAGCAAATGGTTGCACCGATACTGCATTTGCGCCAGTAGAAGCATGGCCAACACCAATAGCCAAGTTTGTGAGCAATCCACAATCAACTACTATTGCTAAACCTTACTTTGATTTCTTTAACCAATCAACCATTGCAGATAATTCGACATTGAAATATATCTGGGCGTTCCCGCCATTGGTAATAGGAGGTGCGAATAGGAAAGATTATACTTCAGATCCAAAGCAAATTCAGTTTGCAGCAGATACAGGCGATGTGCCTATTTGGTTAACCGTAATTAGCGAGCATGGATGTTATGATTCTACCTCAAATCCAATAAGAATTGAGCCAGACATCACTGTATTTATTCCAAACGTATTCCGTCCTGTAAGTTCAGATGATAAAGGAGGAGCTTATGAAGGAGTGAATAGAGTGTTCAGGGTTTCGGCCACAGGTTTTGAAACCATAGAGATATACGTATTCAATCGTTGGGGTCAAATGGTTTACAAATCGTTTATGACCAGTGTTACATTTGATGATAAGGAAGGCTGGAATGGAAAAGATTTCAATACAGGTAAAGATTGTCAGCAGGATGCTTATATCTACCAAGTAAATGCAACCAGTTTCAACGGCAAGAAATATACTTATAGTGGTTCGGTTACCTTATTGAGGTAAATCATCATTAGCTAAATCAAAAAAGCTTGTCTCGAGATTTCGGGACAAGCTTTTTTTATGGTTAGTTTTTACTACAAAGAAACAAAGGAACGATTTTTCTTTTGCCACTTTTTGGCCGCCGAAGCCTTCCTCGAACACCGGCGCCTTGGCATAGGTGGTTGGCGAAGGTGTCAAGGCTCCAAACACTGTTTCTTTTTTAATGTTTTATGTTCGGGAAAGATTTTAAAAATGTCACTTATAACCTTTACTTATAGCAGATTACTTAGCCTCAACAAGCACAATGGCTTCTTCTTCTTTGATTTTGGCGTAGCCACCCCAAACGCTTTTAACATTGATAAAACCTTCTTTTTTGAGGAGGCTGGCAGCAATCATACTTCTGTATCCTCCTGCGCAATGTACCAGCACCTCGCTCGATTTATCTAGCTCATTTATTCTTGAAGGCATTTCTGAAAGTTGAATAGAAGTTGCATTTAGCACATGTCCGCCATTGAATTCACTTGGTTTCCTTACATCTAATATGGTGGCTTTTGGGTTGTGCTTGCTGTCTAAGGCAAACTCTTCGGCCGAGATAGAAACTACCATGTCGTATTTTTCACCAGCATTGATCCATGCATCCATACCGCCTTCTAACACACCTAGTATGTTATCGAATCCAACGCGGGATAACCTTTGCACCGATTCTTCTTCTGTGCCTGGTTTGCAAACTACAACAATTGGTAGGTGCAAGTCTATGATAGTGGCAGCCCAAATGGCGTATTGGCCGTTGAGTCCAAAGTTTAGCGCACCGGGTACAAAGCCTAATTCAAAAAAATCTGGAAACCTTGAATCGATAATGGTGGCATTTTTGGTTCGAACCAAATCTTTGAAAGCATTTATATCTAGTGAGATAAGGCCATTTTTTAGCACCTCATCATAATTGGTATAACCTTGCTTGTTTAGCTTGGCATCTTTAAAGAAATAGGCCGGTGCAGGACTAATACCTTCTGTAACGGCGAGAATGAAATCTTGTTCCGACATGGGTTGCAAGGCATAATTGTTTTGCTTTTGCTCGCCAATGGTACTAAAAGTTTCCTTGCCAATATTTTTGCCACAAGCCGAGCCTGCGCCATGCGCAGGGTAAACAATTACCTCATCTGCCAATGCGGTTAGTTTTTTGAGAGAATGATACATCATTCCCGCAAGTGCTTCTTTGGTTAAAATGCCATCCAATAAATCTGGTCGGCCAACATCGCCTACAAACAAAGTATCGCCGGTAAAAACACAATAATCTTTGTTGTTTTTATCTGTAACTAAAAAGCTGCTACTTTCTAGTGTATGGCCTGGTGTGTGTAATACAGTGATGTTAATTTCTCCTAAGGCAAATTTTTCATGATTAGCAGCAACATGCACCGGAAAACTGGTTTGGGTTGTTGGTCCGTATATAATTTGAGCACCAGTTTTAGCGGCAAGGTCAATGTGTCCGCTTACAAAATCTGCATGGAAATGTGTTTCAAAAATGTACTTTATTTTTGAGCCAGAAGCGTTGGCCTTATCTATATAAGTTTGGTAATCTCTTATTGGATCAATAATAGCTACTTCATTATTGCTCTCTATATAATATGCAGCTTGTGCCAAACAGCTGGTATAAATTTGTTCTATGATCATGGTTCAAAAATAACTAATATTGGTGGTATTAGTTTTGTTTTTTGTTTTTTGGTGTGGTTCCCACAAAGTCTTTGAGGTAATATGGTTCAAAGTAGGCTAGGTTCAAGAAATCTGATTTTTGAAAAGCTTGATGGGCTAAGGAGGCTAATCCAGCGGCGCCACAATGAAAGTTGGGGATGATATTTATGTTGGGATGGTTTAAAAATTGGATGCATTTACTGGCTCCATTTCCAAAAAGATATAATGGTGATGTGTTGGCCAAATCTGCAAAGGAATCTTCTTCTAGAATTTTTGCATGTATGGGTTCAAGTTCTGTTAAATTGATATCATAAACTGCAGAATAAACTTCCATTCTGCGCGCGTCAATCATTGGCACTAGCAAGCCATTTATTTTTTCGGTTTGAACCAAAAAGCGATTAGCTAAACTTTTTAGACTGGTAATACCGATAATGGGAATGTTTAAAGCAAATGCAAAACCCTTGGCTGCCGAAACACCCACTCTGAGGCCGGTATAGCTTCCGGGGCCAATACTTATGGCAATTGCATTTAATTGGTTCAAACCGAAACCATTTTCTTGCATTAGATTTTGCACCATGGCGTGTAACTGAGAAACATGGGCGTTTCCATCAAGGTTGTTGTGTTCAGCCAAGCAAATTCCATCTTTAATGATTGCTACTGAACATACTTCTGTTGCCGTTTCTATCCCTAAAATTAATGCCATTGGTTTCAAAAATAGGTAATCCGCCTCAATTTTGTTTTACTACTGAACTGCTTGATTCATAAGGCTCGCCACAATTTTGAGAAACTTGTTAGCGATTGGAAATAAAAAAAACGTAAATTAGCACTCCTTAAAATGACAAAACGCTGGCGATCAAAATTAGAACCCGATAAGAATGTAGTGGAAGATCTTTCCAAGGCAATCAATCTTAACAAAGTGCTTACCAGTATTTTGGTGCAGAGGGGTATTGATTCTTTTGAAGCCGCCAAAAAGTTTTTTAGACCACAGTTAAGCGACCTACATTCTCCTTTATTGATGAAGGGAATGGACAAAGCACTTGAAAGAATAGATTTTGCCATAGCAAACAACCAAAAAATTCTGGTATATGGCGATTATGATGTGGATGGTACCACGGCCGTGGCTACGGTTTATTGCTTTTTTAAGGACCGTTATCCTCTCTTAGATTTTTATATTCCAGATAGGTATACCGAAGGATATGGCATTAGTTTTATGAGCATTGATTGGGCTTCGAACAATGGTTTTTCTTTGATCATTGCCTTAGATTGTGGCATAAAATCGGTAGATAAAATAGCTTATGCCAATAGCAAGAATGTAGATTTTATTATTTGCGATCACCATTTACCTGGCGATGAAATTCCAGCTGCGGTGGCCGTTTTGAACCCAAAGCAAAAAGATTGTACTTATCCGTTTAAGGAACTTTCTGGCGCCGGTATTGGGTATAAATTGATTCAAGGATTTGCTGAAAAACATGCTATTCCATCTGCTGAAGTTGAGAAGTTTTTAGACCTTGGGGCAGTGAGTGTAGCAAGTGATTTAGTGCCCATCTTGGATGAGAACAGGATATTGGCTTACCATGGTTTAAAGAAATTAAAGGCTGATCCAAATAATGGTTTGAAAGCCTTATTGGAAGCATACCCAGATAAACCTGAATTTGGCGTAAACGATATTGTGTTTTTTATTGGTCCTAGGATTAATGCTGCAGGTAGAATTGCAGATGCCAAAGATTCGGTGCGTTTAATGACGGCCGATACCATGGAAGATGCCAAGAAAATTGCTTCTCAGGTTAATCAGCACAATAATGATAGAAGGGGTTTCGACCAGAGTATCACAGAACATGCTTTTGATTTAATTGAAAAGGATGCCGATTTTATCAATAGAAAAAGCACCATATTGTTTCACAGTGAGTGGCACAAAGGTGTTATTGGAATTGTAGCAAGCAGGCTCATTGAAAAGTATTATAGACCAACCATTATTTTAACAGAAAGTAATGGCATGGCAACTGGCAGTGCACGTTCTGTGGAGGGTTTTGATTTGTATAGTGCCATTGAGGAATGCAGTGAGTTATTGGATCAATATGGCGGACATACACATGCAGCGGGCTTAACTTTAAAGTTAGAAAACTTGCCATTATTTATTGAGAAGTTTGAAACGGTAGTAGCAAAAAATATTTTAGTAGGCAGTTTAACTCCAGAAATAGAGTACGACATGGAGATTCCATTGCGCACCATTACCTCAAAATTTTATTCGGTATTAAAGCAATTTTCGCCTTTTGGTCCAGGTAACCTGAACCCAATATTTATGGGTAAGAATGTATGGGATGTAGGTGATGCAACCATAGTTGGAAACAACCATTTAAAATTGAGTTTAACCCAAGAAGAAGGCGGCAGGGTTTTTAAGGCTATAGGTTTTGGTTTGGGCGAGCATTACGAGCGCGTTTCGCAAGGTGTGAGTTTTGATATTTGCTTTACCATCGAGGAGAACCATTTCAATGGCCATGTGAATCTTCAGCTGAATATCAAAGACATCCTATTTAGGTAGGTTCTGAGGTATTTTTTTGAGTGGTTTTTACTACAAAGTAACGAAGGAACAATTTTATTTTTTTGAGGTAGGTTTTTACTACAACGAAGGAACAATTTTATTTTTTTTGATATTTTTATAAGTATTTGGGATTTTATTGGGTTTCTTCTAGGTATTATTATTTGGGGGAATTGTATTTTTGTTATTGTTATGAAACAATTTACCCAAACTACTGAAATTGAAGAACAAATTGGAAAGCAAGTTATTCAATCTTGTTATAATGTCCATTCTGGCCTTGGCCCTGGATTATTGGAAAGAGTTTATGAAACGTGTTTAATTCATGAATTGAAAAAATGTGGACTTTACGTTTCTGAACAAGTATTAATTCCAATTAAATATGATGGCATTATATTAGAGGATCATTTAAGATTAGATTTATTAGTAAATGATTTAGTCATTATTGAACTAAAAGCTGTTGAGGCATTACACCCAGTCCATAAAGCCCAATTAATTAGCTATTTAAAATTAACCAATTTAAATTTAGGGTTTCTAATAAATTTTAATGTGCCTACATTAAAAGAAGGAATATCCAGAATAAGAAGAAACTAAATTACTTTTAATATTAAATTAAAGTTTTCACTACAAAGCAACAAAGCAACGAAATGATTTAAGAAATAATTTAAAAAATAATTTGTATTTTAAAAATTGTTACTTCGTTGCTTTGTAGTAAAAACTATGATAATAACTACTGCAAACGAACAAAATAATTTAAAAAATAATTTGTATTTTAAAAATTGTTACTTCGTTGCTTTGTAGTAAAAACTATGATAATAAAGCAGCCCAACTAATTTCTTGAGCAAGAATATTTCGGAGTTGGGTCATGGCGATGCGTTCTTGGATCATGTTATCGCGGTAGCGGATGGTGATGGTTTGGTCTTCGAGGGTTTGGTGGTCTATGGTTACACAAAAGGGTGTTCCAAGTGCATCTTGCCTGCGGTAGCGTTTACCTATTGCATCTTTTTCTTCATAAAAACAGTTATAGTCTGTTTTTAAATCGTTCATTATTTTTCTACCTACTTCTGGCAAACCATCTTTTTTGAGTAAGGGTAAAATGGCTACTTTATAAGGTGCTAGAATGGGTGGTAGGTTCAATACTACACGTGTATCTTTCTTTTCTCCCGACGCATCGGGATCGCCTACTTCTTCCTCTTTATAAGCCGCACACAATGTGGCTAAGAATAATCGGTCGAGGCCAATTGAGGTTTCAATTACATATGGAATATAGTTGCCATAAGCTTTGCCATTTTCATCTAAATCGGCATCAAAGTATTGTAGTTTCTTGCCAGATAATTCTTGGTGATTGCGTAAGTCGAAATCGGTACGAGAATGTATGCCCTCCATTTCTTTGAAACCAAAAGGATAATCAAATTCGATATCAACGGCAGCATCTGCGTAATGTGCCAATTTCACATGGTCGTGAAAGCGGTATTTGTCTATACCAAAGCCCAGTTTTTGGTGCCAGTTCATGCGCATTTGTTTCCAATGTTCGTACCATTCTTTTTGGGTGCCCGGACGAATGAAAAACTGCATTTCCATTTGTTCAAATTCGCGCATGCGCATGATGAATTGGCGGGCAATGATTTCGTTGCGGAATGCTTTTCCTGTTTGGGCAATGCCAAAAGGGATTTTCATTCTACCCGTTTTTTGAACATTTAAAAAGTTAACAAAAATACCTTGAGCGGTTTCTGGTCTGAGGTAAACTTTATCGGCACCTTCGGCCATAGCGCCCATTTCTGTAGAGAACATGAGGTTAAACTGACGCACATCTGTCCAGTTGCGGGTTCCGCTGATTGGGCAAACTATTTCGTGTTGTTCAATCAAGGCTTTAAGCTGAACCAAATCATTGTCTA
>CANKQY010000101.1 GCA_947485745.1 Bacteroidota bacterium | reverse complement strand
TGTTTGGGTAGAGGTAATCTTTTCATAGCCTAAAAGGTAAGTGCAAGGTTGGAAAATATAAAACACCATACAATCCTACTTCTTGGAAAAAGTTGAATATTTTTAAAATAAATCCTATTTCCTGTATTGGTTTTCATTATAAAATTACATGTGACCATTTAAATAAATAATGTTTGGCATTTCCTAAAAAAGGCTCAAAAAAAAATCCAGCAATGCTGGATTTTTTTTTGATTTAAAAATATTTCGTTATTGAGAACTATTCCTTTACCAATTTTATTTGTTTAAAACCTGCATCCATTTGAACATTTGCAATGTATAAACCCGCAGGCCAAGAAGAAGCATCTATCATTACATTTTCACCAGTAACATTTAGTGTTTGCATAAGTTTTCCTTCTACATTATAGATGGAAACAATCGTATTTTCATTACCATTTCCAAACAAGCTTAAATTAAAAACCCCTAAGCTTGGATTTGGATATATTTTTATTTGGTTCGAACCAATATTTACTGTGTTAACAGATAAAACACTTGTTCCACTTACAAATCCATTAGCAATGGCTTTATTTAAATCGGTATTTGAGCCATTATCTATCCTGCCGCTTGGATCAATTAACAATCCTGCTATGTGCAACCTTTCAAGCTTCCAACTAGGATCAAGCGTTACTGTAAAATTATGTGTAAATGAATCATTTACGTTGATACTTGAGCTAAATGCATTTGATAATCCTTTAAAATTAGGATATATAATTCTTCCAACATGGTCATAAACCATCATGGAAGCAGGCACTGGATTTGGCAACTTTTCAAATCCTCCCATTACTCCCCTTGAACCACCAGCATAAGCGTTTACTTGATCCCAACCAGCACCACTGCCGGTTACACTGTCTTCAATTAAAACAAATGCCAATTTATAATTACCACTTACATTGGTGTTAAATTTAGTGGTTAAACTCACCTTTAATTCTCTGTTGCTTACTGTATAAATTGCACCAGCCCTAATGCCACCCTTAGGGGCTACCTGCACTCGTTGAATAAAATCAGGCTCCATTGCAGAAGGGTCAATATCTATTCCTCTGTCAACCACTGCGCTCGGGTAGCCGCTGGATATAGTTCCTAAGCCACCATCATAATTGGCATTTTCCATTGGGTCATTGTTGTGTACAGCAATTCCAAGAAAAAACCCTTTGTATTTTTCATCCATGTTACGCATCCAAACTGCTCCTCTTGGACACCATGTGCACCAAGTTCCGGTAGCTTCTTCAGCCACAACCATTTTTCCAAAAGCAGGCGTAATGGGATTAACCAAAATAGATTTAACATTATCATTTGCGTTGTCATCTGCAATACCATTTACCAACTTCACAGTTGCGGTTAATGTATTATTACCAGGTATAATTGTAATCAAATTATCTAAAGAAATAGTTGTCATGGCATTCGCGGCTAGGTTCAAACCGCTAACATTTTTGCTAATGGTATTTCCATTATAAACCACATCAATTGCAGCAGAAGTAATTAGGCTTGAACCTAAATTTTTGATCTCAACAGTTGGAGTTGTTTGCTGACCTGCCAATTTACCCAAAACCTTATCAATAAAGGTTACTGAAGCATTTAATGTGCTAGTTGTTGCGGGTGTAATGGTATAACTAACATCATCAATATAGTAAGAACTATTTTGCGTAGGAAAAATATCCATTGAAGCAATTTTTCTGTAGGTGTTTTGGAAAGTTCCTTTGCTCACATCATTGATTAAAAAATCCCAAGTATTGGTACTCAAATTTATATTCATGGCAACTTTTATCCATTCATTTTGGTTATAATTACCACTTAATAAAAGCCCTGCAGTAGTATTCACAATATTGAATTTACCCAAAGAATCAAAGTTAACATCAATGCTCCAACCAATGCCTAAAGTTGTTTGTTCTTGTAAATTAAAATAGGCCTTCTTTTGCGCATCAACAAACATCCACATGCTCATACTAAAATTACCAGATGTTAACTCACCTCCTCCAAAAGGTAATACAATATCGGCAGGACCACCACTAGCACTTACCGATGAAAAATAAAGCGAGTTACTGCCACTCTTGGCCTTTACTGTTGAAACTCTAACATCGTCTGCTCCACCTGGCTTATTGGTCCATGTTTTCCAAGCGGAGTTGCTCTGAACCAAAAAGCTATTGGCAGCATAACTATCAAAGTTATCCGAAAAAGTTTGCGCATCGCTCCTCAAAAAAGCAGCGCTCAATAACAAAAATGACAAGTATCTTTTTTTCATATAATAAATAAATGATTTACTCAAATATAACAAAAAAAAACAAACCCAAACTCAAACTGCAGTCTTGAGATAAAAAAAAATAAAATAAATTTGAGTTAATGCTCAAAATTCACTTCATTTGCACCTCCAAAAAACGGTCTCTTAGCTTCTTCCACTAGGCAAAGATAGCCCAACGGTTTTCTAATCCGCAAGCAGGCGGGCGAAGGTGCGAGTCCTTCACAAAATATGGTCTCTTAGCTCAGCTGGATAGAGCAACGGTTTTCTAAACCGTAGGTCGAAGGTTCGAGTCCTTCAGGGACTACCAACATTTTATCAGAAGGCCTGTCAGACAGTTAGTTTGGCAGGCTTTTTATTGTCGGGAGAGGCTTTGGTAGTCATGAAAACATTCTCAATATTTTTTAGCACCGTTACATTTGACTGCTTATATCGCTAATTATGAAAATAAAGTATGCGTTTTACTTGAGTATTTAAATAAAAAAGTGGCTTTCTTACATTTAACTCATATTGGCGCTAACCTTTTCATTATTGGGAAATAACAAGCTGATAATTTTAGCCTGGCGATAGAGGTTCCATTTAAATCCGAACTTTGCGGATACTAAATACATCTCTATTAATTACAACCTAAAAGACTATCCCAAATGAGAAAGCTTTTTATTAGTAAACGGTTAGCGTATATGTATTAAATTACTTACCATCAATGTTTTACATTTTAATAATAATAAACTCTGTGCGCCTATTTATAGCATGCATTTCTTTTGAACAAGGAACGCCATCGCTACAATTATTTAGCAACTTAGACTCACCATAGCCAACTTTAATTAATCTTTTAGAATCTATTCCTTTTGAGACAATATAAGCGGCACTTTCATCGGCTCTTCTTTGAGACAAATTTTGGTTATACTCTGCGCTTGACCTTGAATCTGTATGTGAACCTAATTCAATTTCCATACTAGGATTTTCAAGCATTAATTTAACCACTTTATCTAATTCAAGAGCTGAAATTCGAGTAATATTAGATTTGTCTAATGGGAAATAAATTGGATTCAATTCAAGAATTCTGACCAAATCATCGCCAACTTTAAAGCTAGGTGCATCTAATTTTGATAGGTAACAATAATATTCAAGATTTTTAGTTTTACTGAATTCTGGAGTAACCAACATATTAAAATCCTTATATCCTGCTAGGCTTAAGGTATAGCCAAATTTAATAGCGGATTTATCCTCATAGGAAGTGAATTGAAAGGGCACCTTTCCAGCAGCATTAGTGAAGCATGTAACAGCGTTAAAATTAGTAGCTAATGGATTAGCAGTAACATCAGACAGTGGCTGCTTACTCAAGCTATCGAGTACAACTATAGTAATATTGTATGGAGTTGTGTCAAGATTAAAACTATACACATCATCTCCTCCCATCCCTCCTGGCCGATTTGAAACAAAGTATCCACTAATTGGAGATTGAAATGATATGCCAAAATCGTCAAATGCCGAATTAATAGGAAGAGGAAGTAGTTGAGGGGAGGTATTATCTTGTCCGTATACTAATAGGTCTAATCCACCAAAACCATTTAACGGTTTGCTTGCATAAAATAAATATCCATTTTTACCCAAAAATGGAAATACTTCATTGGCGGCCGTATTTATTTGACTAATTGGTATTGGACTTTGCCACTCATTACCATCCCAAATGGTTTTATAAATATCAAACCCACCTGAACCTCCGGATTTATTTGATGCAAAAAACAAGGTCTTATTTTTCTCATCATAAAAAGGATGTTGAAATGAAAAGGAATCTTTACAAAACGGAAGACTTTTAAATTTAGAAAAATTGCCATTTTCCAATTTATGGGTAAAATATATTTCTAAATTAAATTCCCCTTTAAAATTGGGTTTAGCGCGAGAAACTGTCATGAAAACCCAGCTAGCATCTGAACTTACAAATGCCGGTCCTTGGTGCAATTTAGAATCGATATTGGGAAGGTTATTTAAATCAAAAGGAGAGAATTTGCAGGAACTGCCGACCTGGTATGTTTTAACCGTTGAATTTTCAACATCATTTTTTAGGTTATAATAGGTAGCAGAAACAATATTAAATTTTTCGAGAGGCAAAAAACCAAATTCATCGGCATTTGTATTAAAGCACATTGATGTAATTTCGGCCTTGGAGTACACTCCAATTTTTTGAATTTGGGCGTCTATATAACCATATTTTTTGAGTTCAGCACTATATTTTTCAATGAGCTTAGCATTATTATTTTTTGATTTTGCAATATCAATAAAATCAATACTTTCAGCAGTGCTAAAAGCTACAGCTTTTTCATCGGCTAATACATAATATTTATATGCCTCATCAACCTTGTGTAATCTACTGTAGGTATATGCAAGATTAGCAAGCAGACTAGAATCACCTCTTTTCACTTTTGATTCGAGCAATCTATTCGCCTGAATCATGTCTTTTTTAAATAAACTTTTTTCAAGTTTTGTTGGTTTCTGTGCAAACAAAAACAGAGGTAAAAAGGTTATTCCAATTAATAATCTAAAATTCATAATTTAATTAAAATATCGAGGTGAATTTACCCTGCGAACATCTTTTGTTAATGCAAGGTTTAACGTGATTTGGTGAGTTTGTTTTGAAATCTGTGAAATGGCACTTAATGGATAATCATAACAATAATAAAAATCCAAATTAGCCATGTTAAGTAAGCCCACCATGGCACCAATTCCGTCACCAGTTCTATAACTTAATCCTAATATAAGTTTTTCCTTAATTTCAAACGCAGTGTTAAAATCAAACTGAAGTGGAGCGTTTTCAACAGTTTTAAATAAGATACTTGGCCTAAATTGCAGGTCAGCATTTATTCTTTGGTTCAAACCGGCATAGGCAAATTGATGACTTACAATATTTGTGTTATTTGCAGTTGCTCCTGAACCAAAACTATACTTAACCACACGAGGTTGAGAATACCCAAAATACAGCTTTTTGCTTGAAATAAGAAACCCAAAACCTCCATTCGGTCGAACTCCACTATTTTCATTTTGACTAAACAAGGGATCACCTGGCTTTACAGTATAGAAATCGACAAAATTGAGCTGATTTACTAGGGCTGTTACTCTAACACCTGCGGTAATATTCCAATTATCATTTAGGCGCAAATAATAAGCAAAATCAAAATTTAAATTATGGGTAGTTGATGGCCCAACTCTATCTAAAACATAAGATGCTCCTAACCCAATCTTTTTATTTGTCATTGTATTCCAAGAAATGGAATGTGTTTTAGGTGCTCCTTTAACATTTACCCATTGGTAGCGCCCAGTTACGTTAAGATATGCTTTACCATCGGCGCCAGCCTGAGCCGGGTTTATAATTTGCGCATTAACCCAATACTGAGAAAACATCGGATCTTGTTGTCCAAATGCTTTGTTAAATAGCAATGGAATCAGGATGAATATAATTTTTATTCTTTTCATATAAATTCTTATCTATTAATAAATAATGAGCCAACAATAGGTTTTTCTCCAGCCATTCCAGTATTGAAAATATAGAAATAGGTTCCTGCAGGTAATATGCCTTGAGTGATTAATAAGCCAACATTTGGAACTCCACTCCAAGTATTGTTATACCTATACTCTTCATAAACCTTATCTCCCCATCTGTTGAAAATAGATAAAGTGTTTTCTGGATATTTATCTGCGTCTGGGATTACAAAGTTGTCATTCACACCATCGCCATCAGGTGAAAATCCATCTGGAATTAATACAGCGGGTAAATATTCCAAAACAGCAATAATTGAAACAGCAGTGCTATCTCCAATTTGTTTAATACCCACTGGTAATTTTACACTAACTTTATTCTGAATGCTTGGATTTTTATACGATTTTGAAACCACACCGATAGCTTTAATCTCAATTATTCCACCTAAATTAAAGTCTGCATTTAAAATTAGCTCCCCAGTTGTTTGGTTGTATACTCCATTACTACATGTAAAGCTAAACATTTGAAGATCTGGATCAGGCTTATCGACGATGAAAATACTTTCACCGGCTTTCAATGATGATATACCCTTGTTATTTACTAAAATTTTATATGCAATTGTATCGCCTGCAGTGATGGTATTTGTATCTGCTATTTTAGAAACTGCAAGACTAATCCATCTACCAATCGGAAGTGTATTTTGTGCCAAAGAATCTCCGGTTTGAATAACATCTCCAGGCAATTTTACTGAAACTTTGTTTGTTACCTGTGTTTTCGTAAAATCAGGAATCAAATAAGCATGAACCAATAAATCTATAACTGCCCCAGTTGCAAACGAATCATTTAATATAAACTGTCCATTTGTTAAATTATAATTCCCTTTACTAGATTCAACTGCAGATATATTTAATCCTAAATCTGGCTGTTCTAAAATTGAAATTACTTCGCCGCTATCAATTTTTGATGAGCCGTTATGTGTAATTTTGATTTTATAAAAAATGCTATCTCCTGAAGAAGCACTAAGACTATCAGTAGTTTTCTGAATATTCAAATTAATTTTTCTTCCAATAACGCTTAAACTGCCAGAATCAAGATTGAACGAATAATTAGCTGTTACACTAGTATTTAATGTATTTTTCACTTCAATACTACCAGGTATTATTTGAATTGGATACACTCCTAATGGTGCATATTTACCTGAACCATTACTTATTAATGATAATGCTGTGATAAAGTCACCATTAATTAAATTCCCGGCAACAATATTTATGCTGCTAGTATCATTAGCAAATGATTTTATTGAATTGTATTCTTTACTATCGTCCTTTGGTTTCAATGATATATTTCGTTTTAAAATAGTTAAAGAATCCGTCAACAAAATAAGGTCATAGTTAGCATTCAAATTCAAAGTACCTTGGTTGATGGTGTACTTACCTATATTTTCTCCGGCAACACGAATCAGATCGCCAGTAAAGGCATCTGAGCCAACCAATGGACCACCACTTGTGATTTGATAGGTAAGACTTGGATCTGTTGCACCATATATTTTGGTTTTAGCATCTGCACTTACCGTAATGGCTTTAGTAGTGATTGTTAAAGAATCTATTACAAAGCTTACATTATAGTTACTACTTAAGGCTAAAGTACCCTGGTTAATAGCATACTTGCCTATGTTTTCTCCTGTTGTTCTTGTTAATGATCCTGTAAAGGCATCTGAGCCAACCAACGGACCACCGCTGGTAATCTGGTAAGTTAACGAAGGATCTGTTGCTCCGTAGATTTTGGTTTTACTATCTGCAGTAACAGTGATGGCTTTAGTAGTGATTGTTAAACTATCTTTTACATAAGTTAAAGCGTAGTTACTACTTAAGGCTAAAGTACCCTGGTTAATAGCATACTTGCCTATGTTTTCACCTGTTGTTCTTGTTAATGA
>CANKQY010000100.1 GCA_947485745.1 Bacteroidota bacterium | reverse complement strand
TTGATGGTTCTTGTGTCAAGAAAAAATCATATGCGGACACAAAATTATTGACGAATGCAAATTCAAAAGTTAAATCATCAAATTCTTGTGGAATACATTTTCTAACAATTCCCTTCTCAATAAAAGATAAGTAATTTTCTTTATGACCTACTTTTAAATTTATTTAATTTTTGGCAAATTCACGTCTTATAAGTTTAGATGAAAAGAACTCCCAATCTTTTTCAGAAATAGCAACCATTTTTTGGAAATATTTTTTTATTTCAATCATTTCTCGTTATCAATTAGGCTGTTTAAAGTGAGTGTTTTCCTCTAAAGCATGACGCATAACGTTTTGACGCCTTGCGACGTTGCCGCTTGGGAAGGCTAATTTTTCAACTAAGATAAAACATTCTACAAAAATCAAATCTATCAATCACCACATTTTCGGCAATGACGCAAGACGCTTGTTATGCCGCGTTGATTTGCGCTTTCGGGATCGTTTTCAATAAGTACTCAATAGTTCCTTTTTCTTCTTCCAAATCAAAGTCGTCTTGAAGTCCTAACCAAAATTTTGCAGAATTCCCAAAATATTGAGATATTCTTAATGCAGTGTCGGCTGTAATTCTGCGATTTCCTTTAATTATTTGGGAAACTCTTGTTTGTGGAATTCCCAAGTCCTTTGCTAATTGGTATTGCGAAATAGATAAAGGTTTTAGAAATTCTTCTAAGAGAATCTCTCCTGGATGTATGTTCTTTAACTTTTTCATTTTAGTGATAATCTATTAATTTAACCTCATATGTATTTGAATTCTTCCACTGAAAAATGATTCTCCATCGGTCGTTAACTCGGATGCTATAGAAACCATTATAATTTCCACCTAATTTTTCAAGTCGATTTGATGGAGGAATTCTTAAATCGGCAATATTCATAGAATTGTTTAACATCCTTAATTTCCTTCTGCCAATTTCCTGTATCTCCATCGGCAGGCCTTTAACGCGCTCTCCATTCCATATTTTCTCTGTTTCTTTACTTCCAAAAGAAATAATCATTTTTTGATGACTTATTAAATACTAACGTCAAAGATAAGTATTGGGTTTCGATTTGCCAAATTTATTTCAATGCCACATAACTTTTTTTTTCTTCCTATAATTAAATGAATAAAAGTAAATATCGAACTAATCAGCAGTGCATCTCTAATAATAGCTAATTGTATAATAATCGTTGAGAATATAATACTATTTCTGAAAAGGTTATTCCCTATGTACCTCCCTGTATAAGTGATATAACCAATAATTTCGTGTTTAGCCTGAGCAGAACTTGTAGTTAAAGTTCCCTCGTCATAGCCATATGCCTCAAGAATGCAAACAAAAAATGTTAGGCTTAAAATTAGGACTGATAGTAAAAAATACACTAAAAATATTTTTCTCATTGATTATTTATTTTGTAAGTTCAAAAACAATAAATTACCCGTTATTTACAAAAGATTACTTACTGCAATACTTTGATTAGCATTTATTATAATTTCAGTTAATTATTAGATCCCCAATAGCTCAGAATGTAGCAGTTTTCAACGTTTAAGTTGCTGATTAATTTAATATGGATTGAACAATACTAATCATCTCGCCTATTCATATATTTCCACAAATCAACCACCAATTCATACCCTTCCAAAAAGTTAGAAATCGCCTGATCTCCCGCTACAAAAAAGAGGTTGAATTTCAACCTCTTTTTTTATGAAATAAAATATATTTAGTATGATACCTTCTTAGGGTTCGAAGTTTTTGAGCCTTTTTATCTTAATAAAGTTACTGTTCCATTGAGGTTGTATTCTCGGCCGGAGTAAGATGTTGCTTTTAACACAAAGAAGTATACGCCTGCGGAGCAGGGCTCGCCTTTGTAGGAGCCGTCCCAGTTGCTTTCTGTGTTGTTGTTTTCATAAACCAATCCGCCCCATCTATTGTAGATTAGGATATTGTAAGTATTTATATTTAGGCTAACTGGGCTAAAATAGTCATTTACACTATCACCATTAGGAGTAAACACATTGGGTAGGATTAATGTATCTGCACCTTGAATAGGAATGCTAAGGGTTATGGTATCGAAACAACCTTCATTTTCAACAATGAGTGTTACCTCATAGTTATTCATTTTAGTGAAAGTGAAAACTGGATTTTGGTTATTGGAATTGCCCACGGGTGGATTGCCAAATATCCAATCATATGACAATGCACTTTTGCCAGTAAAGGTAAACTGTACCGGTTCATTTACTCTTCCAATACTTGGGCTTGTTTTAAAAGTGGCCACGGGGACTTCATTTACTACCACAATCTTTTTGGATGAATCGATACAAGTGCCAGTTCCAATATTGTATTGAATGGTAAAATTACCAGCTACTTTTGGGTCAAACAGATTACCTGAAACATGCGCTCCAGAAAATATACCACTTGGGTTGCTGGCAATAAGCAACTCACTTGGATCACCCACACAAAAAACAGTATTGTTCATTGTAAATTTGGGATCTGGTTTTGGGTCAACAATAATGGTTTGATTAGTAGAATCGCTGCATCCATTGACCGTAATAACGTATTTGATGATGTATGAACCAGCTATTTTTGGATCAAAACTAGTTGCATTAATAAGGCTATTACCAGAGAAAATTCCACCTGTAGTTGTTGGGTTTAAATTAATCAGTTTTGAACCCTCACATACTTTTGTTTCAGTTGGTGTAAAGGCTGGATTTGGTAGTGGTTTAACAGTAACAGATTGCTCATTTGAATCTATGCATCCTCCGCTACTGATGACATATTTAATAGGAAAAATACCACTAGTTAAAGGGGTAAATTGAGTGCCGCTTACACCAATTCCCGTAAACACACCACCTGATTGAACAGGTGTTAAAGTCATAGGAAGTGACCCTAAACAGATGCTTGAATTGGGCAATAAAAAATTGGGATTAGGTTTAGGTGTTACAATAATAGTTTGAGTAGAAGAATCTTTGCAACCACCAGTTCCTATTACATATTTTATGGGATAATTACCACTGGTTGTTGGGTTAAATTGATTGCCACTTAGAAGTACACCTCCCGAAAAAATACCTCCTGTTGTTTGAGGTGTTAAGGTTATCGGAGCAGCTCCTGGGCAAATTATTGAACCAGTAAAAGTGAAATTTGGATTAGGTGCTGGTGTAATAGTTAGTTTTAATGAATCATAGTAAAGGCCGCACAAAGTTTGTTGTTGAATGCGCAAATAAACTATTCCTTGTTCTGTTGCAGCAGGAGTGTACCCTGAGATAAGTGAGTTGGTATTAATGAATGTGCCAGCACCAGAGCTTGTCCATAGCAAAGTGCCACTCGCATTGCTGCTTGCTTTTAAAGGGACTAAATTTCGGTTGCAAACACTGGTATCATTTCCGGCAAATAAGGTTGTTGTGGAAGCACTAACAGGAATAATAACAGAGTCTTTTGCTGCCGAACAATTGAATCTTAAGGCAAAATAAAGAACAATATTGGTAGCAGGTAAATTGGGTTTGATATTGAACTTCGGATTAAGAATCGTAGAGTCTGTAAAGCTTCCTTGTGTGGTATCTTTCATGCGCCATATAAAACAATTAGTGCCACTTACCAAAGCATTTAATTGTACTTGAGAGCCACTGCAAAATGGTCCGGTAACCGTGCCCGCATCAAAGGTGATTGGAGTAATGGGAACCGCACAACCATAGTTAACATAAGTATCGGCGCCATTAAAGGTAAAATTTACTGTGCCACCATCTTCTGCGCCATTGGTTAAATCTTGTTTAAGTAATTGGTTTTTTTGATAGGTAACTGTATCGCTACAAAGCGTATGGTTGATGATTAATTTTCTATCATAGGGCGCGCCACCAGAGTTGTTGGCAAAATGCCCTGACGTATTTCCACTTGTTTGCATCACCACATAAAGGGTATCCATCAAGTTATCAAAACTCTGCGCAAGTGGGTTAAATGCTGTACTTGTGATAATCAATAAATTTGAATTTGCAGGTACGTATTGGTTATTATTTAAGGGAATTAAAACCCCACAATGACCGCTTAATAATATGCTCGAATTAATGGTGCTAATTTTGGCCAAAGAGGCAGTATTGTAATTCGCAAAGCCTCTCCAAATATTGGATGCACCAGCGCCCCAATTCACAAATCCTGTACCGCCATATGTAGGAATAGAAAAGCCGCTGATTAATAAGGCTGTTGGACCAATTTGTAGTCGCACCATTTCATTCTGACCTTCATTTCCACCATCGCAAGCATCAACCAAAATACTGGCAATTTCAAAGCACTTGGTAGGCCAAACACTGCTAGAAGAACTGCTGCAAGGTTGAGAAAAAGAGGTGTTAAAATGGAATATAAAGGAAATAAAAAGGATGAAAAACTTGCGCATAACTAAACTAACATTTCTAAATTCCAAGGAAACTGAATATTTAATATTGCAAACATGTTAAAAAATTGTGGTTAATTTATTATATTTATCAATTTCTTGGAATAAATTTCTTTATTATTTGTTTTTGTGATATTTAAAAGGCATAAAAAAACACCATTCAGAGTATTACCACCTGCATCTTTACCATCCCATTTTTCATTGGGGTTATTTGATTCAAAAATAATACTACCCCATCTATTTAAAATGGTTAAGCTATAACTTTTGATGAAAGCAGCATTTAATACAGGACCAAAAAAATCGTTTAAGCCATCTCCATTTGGGGTGAATGAATTGGGTAAATAAATGTCCTCCATTTCTTCCACCAGAACGTAGGCTAAACTGGTGTCTGAATAGCAAGATCCAAGTGGGTTTGAATAAACTTTTATTTGTTTGATCCCAGCTAAATTGGTCCAATTGATGGTAATGGAAGAGGAGCCTTGGCCATTGATAATACTTCCGTCTTCCACTTCCCAATTGAATGTGAGGTTTGGATTATCGTCAACAAAATACAATACATTTTGCTTGCCAGCCGCCACAGTATCTATTATTTGGGCTGACCCAAATAAAGACAGTAAAAGCTGAAAAGCAGTGATCCAAAGAAATTTAATGTTAAACACTAATAATGTTTAATGGCACCTGGATTAGGTTTAGGAAATACCCTTATACTGGCTGCACCGCTTATATTTGCAGGGCATGCACCAACACCACTCGCACTAGTTATGCTATATGGATAAATACCTGTTGTGGAATAAACCGGACTAGTAATAGGATATGGATTGGTAATTATACCTGTTAATACTACTGGTGTGGTACCATCGGTATAGGTACATGAGAAAGGAGGGGTACCTGTAAACGTTAATTGCAATTGTGCAATGGATGAATTATTGATACAGATAGAATCTGTTCCTGAAATGGCTACACTAATGGCAGGTAATTTTAGGATTGCTAATTTAACGGTATCACTTTTACAGCCAGTGATTCCTGTTTCAACTAATAGTAAAGTATCAGTTCCTGTAAGGGTAGTATAAGTGATAGAAATACTATCCGTTCTGCCAGAAACAGCGTTGATACTGCCATATGAAGTGCCACCTTTTAAAGTCCAATTGTAAGTAGAGCCAGCAGTCTGGTCCACATCATAAATTACAGTAGTACCAGCGCACACGGTATCGGGCGAAATGGTAGATTGAGCATGAGCGCTAAATGCACCAAATAGGAGGGGCATTGCCAAAATTAAGTAAATGTATTTTTTCATGGTTTTATTAATAAGCGATGATGGTTGGTGCGGTAATGGCAGGGTTAACGGTAATGGTATAGGTTCTAGGCAGAGCGGCAATATCGGTGGTACTTAAATTACCTGGTGCTGGGTTTGAACCTGCCAAAGCTATTTCAGAACCAAAATTAGTAATCACAAAATAATAAGTAGTATTGGCTGTAAGAGTTGGCCAAGCGCTTGTATTAATACTTACTGTATTGCTATTTATGCTAGTAACGGAGGCCGTTGACCCAGAACCAAGTGCAGTTCCAGTAGCAGAACCTGCGCGTAATTCATAAGAAATAGTAAAAGTTCCAATACTGCTAATGTTTGCATAATTACCAATCGTGAAACTGAAATTTGTAGGTGCAGCGCCCGAACAAATGGTTTGATTGGTTCCCATAGTTAAAGTTGGTAAAGGGTAAACTTCAACCAATTTAGGGACAACAGCACTCACACAACCACTAATGGTTTCAGAAACTTTTACGGTATCAACAAGCATATTTGCTGTTGAGTTTGCCCAAGTTACTCTAGAAAAAATGTTTCTACTACTAACGGCACTATCGGCTTTACTACTTGTACTTCCAGTATAATTTCCTACACTCCAATTAACTGTAGAAGTAGGATTTGTGCTTGCGTTTATACCAAATAATTTGGATGTTCCTGTCCATACTTTCTGGTTTTGTGCCATTGTGCCGCTTGCTATTAACAATAGCATTAAGCTTAAAAATTTGTAGCTGTTTTTCATATGATTTGTTGTTGTTTAATAAGCGATAAGTGAAGAAACTAAGGTTCCAGTAAAAAAATTAAAGTTGGCTGGTGTGCTGCTATAATTGGCTGAATAGCCATTTCCGTTAATCGCATAAACTTGCACATTATAACAGTTGTTATTGGTTAGGCCAGTTATAACTAAACTACTAGGAAGGGTATAATTGAAATAAACCACTTTTCCATTTCCGTTGCTTGTTCCTGAGCAAGGTGGCGTAGTTACTGATGCAATAACTGTAGGAGCAGAGCTAAAATTTAAACTTGGCGTATAACAGGTATAACGAATAGCTGGCACACTTGGACTTGCATTGGCATTCATAACCACCAAATACCTGGTATCTAAATTGGTACTTGAAAAAGAAAGTCCACTTAAGTTTAAAGTGCTTGAGGTTCCGCCACCAGAGCTAGCAATGGCTGTTCCGCTATTGTAGTTTGAAGTATGAAATTGGATGTTTTTAAGAGGCAGAAATGTGCCTGTTCCAGATCCTGTGCCACTCCAATTACTAGATCTGCGAACACCTGAACCTGTATCAGAAATAATAGTTGAAACATTTCCGGAAACAGCCCCACTAAACCAAATTGCATCATCATTTGAAGCTGTAATTGTTGTTTCAGCAAAATCGGTTGCGGTTCCAGGTGCTTTTGAAGTAGAGGATGACACTATACCTGTATTGATCCATCCTGAAGATGTATTACCCCAGTCAATACCTGTTATGAAATCGCTAGTTCCAGTTCCTGTGCAATTCATAAGGCCAAATATTGGTCCTTTAAACAAGATTAATTGTTCACCGTTAGCATTCAGATTATTACCATTATTACCTACAAATAATGTAATAATACCATCATTACTATTGAGTTCATCTGAGTTAACTGAATCTAAATAAATTCTTACGAGCGTTCCAGTCGGAATATCATTAAATCCAACAGATGGGAAAGAGTCAATTAACTCATTTAATCGAAAAGAGCCATTACTGCATATTCCGTTATCAGTAAACTTTAGTGAATTTAGATTCAATCTTTTCAAAGTAATAAACTCAAAAACCTCCTTATCCGCATCCGCATGCGTAAAAAGTATATCTCCCGCAGCAGGCGTTGTTTGGCCAAGAAGTAAATAAACATTACCCAAAAACAACAAAAAAAAGAGGCTGAATCTCATCTCCTCAAATATGGTTCAGCCTCTTTAATAAAAAATTATCTTTAGGTTAAGTAATTATTATGCAGCTAGTGAAATCTCTTC
>CANKQY010000099.1 GCA_947485745.1 Bacteroidota bacterium | reverse complement strand
TCTGTTATCGTCTTCTGGCGCTTCAATGCGGTCCATTCTGTCCAACATTTTAACCCTACTTTGTGCCATAGTAGCCTTACTGGCTTTGGCTTTAAAGCGGCTAATGAGTTTCTCTTGCTCTTTGATAAATTGTTGTTGGTTATCAAAAGATTTTTGCTGCATGTCCATTCTTTCCTCTTTAGATTCGAGGAAGAATTGGTAATTACCTGGGTATTCAAAAATCTTCTGCATGCTCACTTCCACAATCTTGCTCACCATTTTGTCGAGGAAATACCTATCGTGACTTACCACAATAACAGTACCCTTGTAACTTTTGAGGTATTCTTCTAACCACTCAATACTGGGTAAATCCAAGTGATTGGTAGGTTCATCCAGCATCAATAGGTTTGGTTCTTGTAAGAGCATTTTGGCTAGCAACACGCGCATGCGCCAACCTCCAGAAAACTGGGTAAAAGGCTTGGTTAATTGCTCGGTGGTAAACCCTAAACCTTCTAATATTTTTTCGGTTTTGTGGTTAATATTATAGCCATCTAACCTTTCAAATTCCTCTTGCCTGTTGCTTAATTTCTGGATGGTTTCCTCGCTGTGGTCGGTTTCCAATAACTCAATGATTTCATTGATTTCTTTTTCCAACTGCAATTGGCGTTCAAAGGCAGTTAATGCCACCTGAAGGATACTTTCTTCACTTTCAAAACTCAACTGATCTTGGTTCAAAAAGCCAATGGTTAAATCTTTTGGCTTCGACATGATCCCTTCGGTGAGGGTATATTCGCCAGTAATAATTCTGAGTAAGGTGGATTTTCCGGTTCCGTTTAGGCCAATTAATCCAATGCGTTCATTGGGTTTAATGTGCCAATTTGCGTTTCTATAGAGGAATCTTCCTCCAAATTCAAAGCCTATATTCGTTAATGCAATCATAAAATGGGCCACGAAGGTAAGCATTTTTGGGGAGAAAGGGGGAAGAAAGATGTGGAGATCTGGAGAGAAAGAGAAAGGGAAAGAGAAAGAGAAAGAGGCCGGGTGGATGGAATCTGTAGGGACAAGTTGCGACTTGGTCTTTGGGGTTATGATGGAATTGAATCATAATTTTAAAATTTACAACATAAACTAAACGTTACTTTAACGGAATCAACTGATGTAAGTTGATAAATAAAACGTAAAAAAAGCCCCGCATTGCAGGGCTTTTTTGTTTATAATATTTGTTAAACTAGTTTCAATTGCTAATTAGAACATTCTTGTTCTTACATTGTCATCACTTGGTTGAAGGAAGAAGGTAGTGCCACCAGGAGATGCTTTGCCTAGGCGAAAAGAAATACCCAAGCCATGAGACTGTTTGCTCACTTTATTGATTTCTGATAACGGGAAGTTGTAGTTATAATATACGTTTAATTTTTCGTTAAGTTTAATATAAGTGAAAACCCCTAATTGGTTTTTAGGAGAAAAATTTATTCCTAAACCTACTTTGTGTTGGAAGGCGGCCATTGCTCCTATATTCGTATTAATGTAGGTATTACTAGTTGTACTTAATAAACCAAAAGCTTCAATAGAAGCTTCACCAAAATCACGGGTATACCATCCTTGAACACTTAACACTGGTTGTATATCTGTATTGGTAAATCGGAACCTTGGTTGAGGTATTAAATTTCTATAACTAAACCCTATCATAAATGAATTTGGATTCATCCAAGCAATGGAGGCGTCGAAATTATTTACTGGCACTCCTGTTTGATCCGTTGTCAATAATGGATCCGTTGGGTCGATTAATTTATTGGTATTTAGGTTTAAGTAGGTTTGTGTTAAATGATGACGCAAGCCAAATGCTAGCATGGTTTCCTCACTTGTTTGAACCTTAAATGAAAAAGAGTTGGCAATAGAATAGCCGTTAATGGGTCCTATTTGATCCGAAATGACAGCTACGTTCCAACCTGTGTTATCGTTAAACATACGGTCGTAACTGATAAATCCAGTTCTTGGAGCACCATCAATTCCCAACCACCTGGTATCATAACCCAAACTAATTTGATTGTTGTGCATACCTGCAAGCGCAGGATTTACCATAACAGGGTTAAAAAAGAACTGTTCATTCCCTGTTGTAAGTTGTGCTTTTATGTTTGTGCTGATTAAACCAACAAAAACAATTGCTAAAAATCTATTCAATTTTATCATAGTTTTAATCTGTTGATTATTTAGTGATATAAACATAGCCATTTACAGTCTTGTTATTTGCTTTGGTGAATAATACATAGTAATAAGTATCATTAGGAACGATGCCATCATTGCCGCTCAATAGTGTTGATTTATTAGGTTTACCATTCCAATCGTTTTGGTAATTAGTTGTTTGGTAAACAGTTTCACCCCAGCGGTTAAAAATGGTTAATTCGTTTTCAGAAAAATCGCCCAATCCTCTAATATAGAAATTATCGTTTTTACCGTCTCCATTTGGTGTAAAGCCAGAAGGAACAACCACGCCACATTTATCTGGATTAGAGGCTGTCATTATTACTTCCACCGAATCGTAACAGAAGTTTTGATCATATACATAAGCCATATATTTCCCTTCTGTTATTTTGAAAACAGTATCTCCAATGATGGTGGCATAATTCCAAATATAATTGAGGTTACCAGTTCCGCCAGTACCATTTAATATAGCAACACCGGTAGAATCTTCTGGACAAAAGATTTGAGTTAGGATGTTTGCTGAGATACCTAATTTAACTGGATCAACTAAAGTATCATTTTTAGAAATGGTACAACCTCTCACATCGGTAACCGCGTAAGTATAGATTCCAGCTCTACCATAAAACAAAGTATCTGTATAAGGGTAGCCAACCCAAATACCGGTATATGGCGCTTCTCCACCACTAGGTAATGGAAGAACCATGGCATTGCTATCGCCAAAACATCTAACCGTACTTAATTTTAAGAAATCTAATGTTAACAATGATGGTGGACTAGTGATTTCAACACTATCTATTGTATTACAATTATTCGAATCAATTACGGTGTAATAATAGGTACCCGGACTTAATCCTGCTTCTATGAAATTGGTTGAATTATTGTGTAACCAAAGTATTTTATAAGTTGGGGTACCTTCACTCACACCCGTATTGGCAATACCATCGTTTGAACCCAAACAAGTAATGTCTGTTACAATAGGTGTAGTTTTTATTTTACCAGGAACATTCAGGTAAACGCTATCTACAAACTTACAAGTTCCATTATCGTAGGTGCAATAAGCATATCCAATTAATCCGCTATACACTGCAATACGTGTAGTATCACCATTGTCCCATGCGTAATTTGAATAGCCGGGTAATGCTTCAACCATGGCAGTATCGCCTTCGCAGCTAATCTTGGTTATGCTATCAGGAATAATTCTGAAACCTTCGTCGATGATGCTTACATTAATTGAACCTATGCCACAATTTGGCGCTCCCGGAGATTTGGTTATAAAACCACTTACTCTTGTAATTGCAGTAGGTGCAAAAACAAAACTATCTGTGGTGTATGTTGGTATAAAATCTAAACTCCAATCAAAAACATATTGGTAAGGTTGAATTTCTAATAAGCCAAAAATATTGTTGAGGCAAAGATCAGGGTTTCCTTGATCGCTGTCTGTATTTGAGTCCCATTTTTTAGGTTCAGCACAACTAGCAGAGCGCATAAACACATAATCATTAGGAGAAGGACCAGGTTCAGATGTAGCCCAATTGCTGTAAGTAATGGTATCGCAATTCATCCAAATAAAATAGCCATTTGGTCCGTTGTAGGCACCAATCCATACATTGCTATCCACTATTTGCTCAACGAATTTTTGTTCATTGGTATCAAGGATGCTTGCTAAATGGCCACCAGCTGCAAGTGCATTTTGTGCTGCAATGCCCCAAGTACTATTTACATCGGCAAGGTAATAATGACTACCTCTGTACTCCCCTTTATAGGTATAGCCTGGAATAATTTGAGCGGCCACATATCCAGTATTTGCCGGCGCTCCAAATGGGTTGCAATTATTTTTTAAATTAGCTTTAATAGTTAATGGTTCGCCATAACAAACGGTTGTATCATAATTAGGTACTATTTCAAAACCATTTTTAGTAACATAAATACTATCAAAATTATAGCAACCTGTAAGTGTAGCAACATAACCAGTGTACCAACCTTCATTGTAAATTTTGGTAGCTCTGGTCATATCTCCCGTACTCCAATTGTATAAATCGAAATTAGCTGGCAAAGATAAATTTGTTGCAGTACCTGCAGCACCACAAATTCTTAATGTATCGGCACCATAAATATCGTTTGTTAATTTACCAGTGGTGGTAGAAACAAAAACGGTATCATAACAGAATGTATTTCCTAAAGGTATTTGAACCCAATACTCGTTGATAGGATCAACCGGTGTAACATAAATATTTTGCGTGGTATCGCCTGTTGACCAAAGCACGTTGCCAGCTCTGCGAACACTTACCTTTACGTTATCTAAGGTCCAACTTTCCAAACACAAAGCCGAGTTATCGTCGGTATTTTTTAAATCGCCCACCCATGCTAAATCCAAATTTGCAGTTGAATGTTTAAATGCTTTGGTAATGGTATATTTGGTAGTTCCTCCATTGATATCGCACCTTCTTACTAAGCCTGTTATGGCAGCGCCTGTTTTGGCAGGATAGGCTCCAGGAGCGCCAGAAGTAGTGTATTCTTGAGTACACCCAGCTTCATTAGCGAACGTTGTATTCATTACATTGGCAGCGCCATTTTTGAACCTAAACCTATCCGGACCTTCTGGCGAACAATTACCATCCCAGGTATCATGTATGTACAAATCGAAAGTTACTGATATAGAGTCGTGAGTTGGTAAGTCAATGATATTGTAAGTAACAGAATCATTACCAAAAGCACCTAAGACTTTACTTCCATTAAAATTGATTGCACTTAAACTATTCCAATTAGGAAATGGAGGAGTTTGGAAGTTTTGCGTGTAATCTTCTTGGTAAGCAAAAGGAGGGGTAGGGCCTCGTAAAAACACTAGTGTTCCCAAACAAACCGTTGTGTCTGGTGTTTTAATTGAGTTATTGTAAAGGCTAACAAATACGCTATCTACACCGGTACAACCTTCTGGAGTAACAGCTGTAAGTTTGTACCACCTGTTTGAACCCGAAGTTGAAACAAATATGAAGCTATTCTTACTTCCAGTGCTCCAAGTATAACTTTTCATTCCTTCCAACGCCTGAATCATCATAAAAGAGGCCTTACACTCTGTCATGGTGTCTTCTGCTATTAAATTATTTGGGTCAATCACATTAATATTAATGGTTGAAAAGCAATTGGCGCCATTTTGCGTAACCAAAACATTAAAAACCATTGGGGAAGGTAGCACGGCTTTAAGTGAAGTGGTAACAGTAGTATCGCCGTTTTGCCACAAATATGAAATATTGGTGGCCTCATCAAATTCTATTAATCCAAAGAAATTAGATTCACATGTATCTGTATTAGTTATATTTTCATCCGTGTTTTTCCATTGGCCACCATTGGTGCATTTCATGCCTCTTAGATAAACATTATTAGCTGTTGAGCCTGTAAAAGGTGCACCACTCATCCATTTGGTGTATTCAATTTTCTCGCAATTTACCCATTTATAAGGACTGTTAATGCCGTTTGATTTGTACAAACCAATCCATAAATTTTTGTCGGATATGATTGGCAATTGAGTGGTAATGAAATCATTTTCTTCCTTGCTATTGACCACAGCCAAATGGCCACCTAATTTAACTGCATCTCCTTCTGCTTTAGACCATGTAGAACTGGTGTTAAAAATATAATAATGGTGTCCGTTGAAGGAATTTACATAGGAAACCGTTGGGCCTAAATCATCTCCTGCTGAAACTTTTCTCTTCACGGGTGCACCAAACGGAGAGCAATCGTAACGAGGTGAAGCTTCTAAAACTATGGTATTACCTAAACACAAAGTGGTATCGTTTTGAACAATATCTCCAACCCCAAATGAAACATAAATGCTGTCGCTTGTAGAACAATCGTTGATATTTGTAACCGTACATTTATACCATCCTTTTTTAGTAACTTTAATGTCTGGGGTTATGTCGCCTGTATTCCAAGAATAATCTTTGAACCCACCAGGAGCAAGCAAATAACCGGTATCTTGAGAACAAACGGTGCTAGTATCCGGACCTAAATCAAAGGTTAATGGATCGCCAATTAAACAGGTTCCATCTATGATGGTTAAATTTTGATTGCTAGCTACTCCAGTTTGAATATCGGTGGCTCCGCTAGGCCAATATATAATGATAGAATCTGCTATTGCATTATTTCCTATCCCAAAATGTATTATTTCACTTTTGCCAGATGCGGTAGTTGAACTTCCTTGTGCATTATAGTTTTTGTATAAACCATTGCTTCCAGCCTTCACATATATTCTGGCGCCAATTGGATCGGCCTGACCATTACATGATAATAGTTTTATGTTAAGGTAATTATTGTTGATGATGCTATTTTTAAATAGTTGTGCATTATTGCTACCGGCACCAGCAGTGCCAGGCATAAATATATCTAGTGCACCATCTTTATCAAAATCGAAGATGAAATATTTTGAAAATTTATTTGAGCTGGTGAGTGCTGCACTAATTCTGTTGCCTCTTTGATCTGAAAATACATTGCTACCATTGTTCCTCATTAAGGCAGGAACGGAATTACTGGTACTTTGATTTACTTCCCATAACACATCATTGTCGCCATCATTGTCATAATCAAAAACATGGGAATTAAAATAATCTCCCACTGTTGCAGGCAGTGTGTTGTATGCTAAAGTTACATCTGTGAAAGAGGTAGTACCTGCATTGTTTCTGAAAACTTTTAAACCTTGGTTACCGCTTCCAGGTAAAACAATGGCTTTGGTTCCTAATAAAATATCTAAGAATCCATCATTGTTATAATCAAGGATATTCGCAAAACCAACAGGACTACTATTGGTTAAGCCCGTTGTAGATGTTAAAGAATAAATACCAGCACCATTTTCATATAAATCTATTTGGCAAGCAGCATTAATTGAAGTGTTCTTAATTACCAATAAATCCTCATCACGGTCATTGTCGAAATCGAAGAGTGCGATATAGGGAATGGTAGTGGCACCTAAACTGGTAAGTAAATTGGCAGGGGAAGCAAATGTTCCAGCGTTGTTTTTAAGCGCACTAATAAAAAATTCACCTCCACTATTTCTACAAAAAATAATGTCGTTGTCCTTATCATTATCGTAATCTGATACTAAAATGATTGGATCATTGGTTAGGTATTGCGCCACAATATTTGGGGAAGTAGGCAGGTTAACCGTGCTTGTAACCTCAGTGAAACTGGCACCACAATTGTTTTGAAACAACCGGATATAACCAGTTGAATCAGAACGGGCAATCAACAAATCTTGAAACCCGTCATTGTTATAATCAAAGGAGGTTACCCCTTCGTTACCATTTCCAGACCCCGCAATAGCAGGAAGTCCCACAAATGACGACACATTTGAAAATACCCCTTTTAGGTTTCGATAAAGTTCAATGTTTCCTGTTAATGTGTTTTGGTAAACTACATCTTCATAACCATCATTGTTGTAGTCAACCACATCTAAAATTAGGCCTTCGTTGGCAGGTAAATTAGTGGTGGCAATTACATTTTGAAATTGCTGTGAATAAGCTGAAAAACTTGCAAGTAAGATGACTGCAAAAAGTATTTTTTTCAACATGGGTTATAAATTTAGTTTGTTTAGTCAATAGAATAATAGGCACAAATTAACTCATTGTGCCTAATTATCATATGATTTAGGAAATTTTAAGATGCACAGACCTGTGTTTTATCCCATTTTTTTGGACAAGTAAATTTAAAGGCAGTGTTTTTTTATATGAGCTAAATTGACGAAAATACTTGATAAATAAGGTTAATTGATGTTTTCAAGCGTGTAAATTAAGTAGTCTATTTGGTTTTTTTCTTGATTTAAATGAAAAACAAACCTGACTAAATTTTTACCCATTGTTACTGCTTTGATTCCTTGTTTTTGTAAGGAATGGAGGAATTGTTCGGCCGGAAATTCATCTTTGAGCTTAAAAATTACAATATTTGTTTCCACAGG
>CANKQY010000098.1 GCA_947485745.1 Bacteroidota bacterium | reverse complement strand
TTTTTTTCTTGATTTAAATGAAAAACAAACCTGACTAAATTTTTACCCATTGTTACTGCTTTGATTCCTTGTTTTTGTAAGGAATGGAGGAATTGTTCGGCCGGAAATTCATCTTTGAGCTTAAAAATTACAATATTTGTTTCCACAGGCAGTATGTATTCAATATAATTTTGTTGGTTCAAAAATTCCCCAACAATTTTTGCGTGTAAATGGTCTTGGCTCAAACGGTCTATATTATTTTGCAAAGCAAATAACCCGGCGGCAGCTAAAAAACCAACCTGTCTCATACCACCACCCATCACTTTTCTCAATCTTTTGGCTTTATGTATGTGTTTTTTTGAGCCCAATAACAATGAACCCACAGGTGCACCTAATCCTTTGCTCAAACAAATTGATATGGTATCGAATAATTGTCCGTATTGCTGAGGATTTTGGTTTTTAGCAACAAGTGCATTGAACAACCTTGCGCCATCGAGGTGAAAGCCGAGTTGATTATTTTGACAAATTTCCTTTATTTTAACTAGTTCTTCCCAATTCCAGCATGCACCTCCGCCTTTGTTAACTGTGTTTTCTATGCATACAAGTTTGCTCACAGGAAAATGAACATCCTCCTTATTAATGTTTTCAACAACCTGAGCAGCATTAAATACACCTTTATTTCCTTGAATTAATCTTACTGAAGCTCCGCTATTGAAGGCTATTCCACCGCCTTCATATAAATAAATATGCGACAAGGCATCGCACATTACCTCATCACCAGGCTGCGTATGTATTTTAATGGCAATTTGATTTGTTTGTGTGCCACTACTGCAAAACAAGGCATCTTCCATTCCAAATAAATCGGCGGCATATTCTTGTAAAAGGTTCACACTTGGATCTTCGCCAAAAACATCATCACCAACTTGGGCTTGCATCATGGCATCTTTCATAGCCGCGGTTGGCAGGGTAACAGTATCACTTCTGAGGTCAAGCATATCGGTAATTTTAGGTTCAAACATACAAACAAAAGTAAATAAGAAAACAATCATTGTGTAAGATTTAAGTATATAATTGCACGAATAAATTTAAATATTTTAGCGTTATTCGCAGTAGAATATAATTATGTACGCAACTGTTTCTGATATTTTAAAGGATTTGTTAGGAGTTAACATTCCACTTCCCATTCAAACATTTGGTTTTATGATGGCCATTTCTTTTATTTTGGCCTATATTGTTATGAGCAATGAGCTCAAGCGCAAAGAGGCAAATGGGTTATTGAAACCAATAAAAGTAAAGCAGAAAGTCAATGAACCAATAACAAGCATAGATTATATTACTGCCACAATAATTGGAGCTTTTATTGGTTTTAAGATTCTTGAGATGGGATTGGATTATGATGCATTGGTTGAAAATCCACAAAAGTTTTTGTTGAGTGCGAAAGGAAGTTGGTTTGGAGCACTTATAGGTGGTGCTTATGCATTTTATGAAAAACGCAAAGATGCGGCCAAACTCATAGGTAAAACGGAAGAAATTAAAGAAGTAACCATGTACCCGCATGAATTGATGGGCAATATAATTGCTATTGGTGCAGTAGGTGGATTATTGGGCGCAAAAATATTTCATAATTTAGAGAATTTGGATGAGTTAATGGCTGATCCAATAGGCTCTTTGGTATCGTTTAGTGGTTTAACCTTTTATGGTGGTTTAATAGTTGCGGCTATTGGCATTATTTATTATATGGGTAAGAATGGTGTTCCAGCTTTGCATACCTGCGATTCTGCAGCAGCTGCCCTGATGTTAACCTATGGAACAGGAAGAATTGGCTGCCAATTAAGTGGTGATGGAGATTGGGGTGTAGATAACTTATCGCCAAAGCCAGACTGGCTAAGCTTTTTACCAGATTGGGCTTGGGCATACAGGTATCCAAATAATGTGTTAAACGAAGGAGTGCCAATACCCGGCTGTGAAGGAATGCATTGCAATCAATTATTAAATCCGGTTTACCCTACAGCCTTATATGAAGCGGTAATTTGCATACTACTTTTTGTTTTTCTATGGATAATTAGGAAGAAGTTTACAATTCCGGGCACCTTCTTTTTATTTTATTTGCTATTGAACGGATTAGAAAGATTTACCATTGAAAAAATTAGGGTGAACACAACCTATAAAATATTAAGTAAACACATTACCCAAGCAGAGCTCATTTCATTTGTATTTATTATAGGTTCAATTATTGGTTTGGTAATTCTTATTACCAACCACAAGAAAAAATTGGTATGAAATTTTCTTACGAGTATGTGATTAAATTGATACTGCTGTGAAACCAATTTTCAATTTTAAAATAGTCGTACTTTTTTTAGCATTTTTATTAACTAAAAACATGCTTTGGAGTCAGGTTGGGCCAGACTCTGCCAACTATACCTTTACCTTACCAGATTTTATAGTAGAGGCGCAAAAGGATTCTAATTACGAGAAGAAATACCAACGCTTAGTTTACAATGTTAAAAAGGTTTTGCCTTATGCAAAAATGGCCAGTTTTAGGTTCCAATTAATGGAGCAAAACTTGCAAGTTATGCCGAGTGAAAAAGCTAGAAAAGAATACCTCAAAAGAACCGAAAAATCTATTAAAAATCAATTCATGGATGATTTAAAAAATCTTACTAGGAGTCAGGGTAAGATTTTGATAAAACTTATTTATAGAGAAACAGGCAAAACCACTTATGATTTATTGCAAACTTACAGAGGAGATTTAACTGCTATCTATTGGCAGGGATTGGCAAAGGTTTTTGATGCAAATTTAAAGGAAGAATATGACCCTATAGAGGATTGGCAATTGGAGCAAATAATAAAGCTCTTGGGTTTTGATTAGAAGAAAAAAGTCATATTTGTTTCATGATTATCCAGAATTTTTTGTGATAATTTATTTAAAATACAGGAGGTTTCTCAATATGAAAAGAATAATACTATTTGTTATTTTTATGCCATTTCTAGGTTCAGCCATAGGGTCAGAAACAATTAAAGATTCAACCCAAACATACCACCAATATAAAAACACTATTCGTTACAACTTTACGAATAGTTTGTTTTTTGGTTCAGATTTTAAAGTTTTTGGTTTTGAGCGAGCATTAAAGCCCTACCAAAGTTTTAGTGTGAATTTAGGCTTGGCTACTTTTCCAAAAATTACTGATGTTGATTTAGACGTTGTTCAAATAAAAAAAAATTCTGTTGGATCTGGATTTAGTTTGGCTGCAGATTATCGTTTTTACCTGAAACATGAAAACCAACACCAAGCTCCTAGGGGTGTTTATATTGGTCCATACCTTTATTATTCTTTGCTAAAACGAAAGAACTATGCAGATTTAACCTTGCCGGGAAGAAGCATTGTAGAATTTGAAATACACAATAAACTAGGTGTTGTTGTTACTGGTTTTCAATTGGGGTACCAGTTTTTATTTTGGCGAAATAGAATAGCTCTTGATTTAATTCTCTTTGGGCCTGGAGTAGGATTTTATTCATACAAGGCAGATTTATCCTCCAATATTACTGAGGGAGAGGCTGGTGACTTGATATTAAAAATAAAAGAAAAGCTATTGGATAGGTACCCTGGATCTACCTTACTAGCCACCGGGAAATCAAGTTTTAGCAAAAACAGGGGTTTTAAAACCATTGATTTTGGCTACCGTATGGTGTTTCAGGTAGGTTATCGTTTCTGATAGTATACACAATACACAGGTTGTTGATATTACAATAGCACAATAAGCGAGGTAGGTTTTACATTTGTTCCTTATGTTAGAGTTTCAAAATAATTGGGTACTATTCATTTTCGTCATTTCGGTTTTGAGCACTTTGGTTCAAGCCTTTTACTACCTTGGCGTATTTTCACGTTTATCTTTCTTTAAAGCAAAAAATACGGAGAACAACCACGAATTACCTGCTGTATCTGTTATTATAGCTGCCAGAAATGAGTACAATAATTTAGAAAAAAACCTCAAATTTATTTTGGATCAAGATTACCCAAATTTTGAGGTAATTGTAGTAAATGATTGCAGTTGGGACGATAGCCAGAAACTGCTTGAATATTACCAAGAGCAATATGCTCATTTAAAAATTTGTGAAATTAAAGAACAAGAAAAGTATCCAACTGGCAAAAAATTTGCCTTAACACTTGGTATAAAAGCGGCGCAAAATAGTTGTTTGTTTTTTACCGACGCCGATTGTGTGCCTGCCAGTAACCAATGGTTAAGGTTGATGCAAAGTAAATTTGACAACAACAAGGAAATAGTTTTGGGGTATTCGCCTTATAGAAGATACAACACATTTCTGAACCTATTTATAAGATTTGAATCTTGCTTTACTGCTATGGCATATTTTTCTGCTGCCATAGGTAAAAATACTTTTATGGGAGTAGGAAGAAATTTGGCCTATACACGAGAATTGTTTTTTAAGCACAAAGGATTTGCCAAACACCAACATATATTGAGTGGCGATGATGATTTGCACATTAACCAAACTGCAACGGCTTACAATGTTGCCATACAGCTCAATCCTCAGAGTTTTATGATTACCGAACCTAAAAAGAATTATGAGGAATGGCAACGCCAAAAAACCCGCCATAGCAGCACAGGTAAATATTACCATTTAAAGCACCAGGCATTTTTAGGAACTTATTATTTATCGCATTTATTATTTTATACCTCTTTGATTCTTTTATTGGTTTTTATGTTTAATTGGCAAATAGTTTTAGGTATTTATTTGTTCCGACTATTGGTTCAAAACGTTATTTTATATGGGGTATTGAAGAAATTAAAAAGCTTACAATTGTTGTGGTTTTTGCCATTTTTAGATGTAATTTATTTGCTCTACATTTTTATATTTGGTTCAGCAGGATTATTCACCAAGCAAAAAAAAATCTGGTAATTGGAAATCATCGAAAAATATTTTCCCAATCTCAGTGCCAAGCAGCTAGCGCAATTTGGCGCTTTAAAGTCACTTTATGAGGAATGTAATGCTCAAATTAATGTTATATCTAGGAAGGACATTGAGTCTTTGTATGAAAAGCATATCTTACATAGTTTAGCCATTGCCAAATTTATTTCTTTTAAAACAGGCTCAAGGATCTTGGATATTGGCACAGGTGGTGGTTTTCCTGGTATTCCACTGGCCATTATGTTTCCAGAAAGTACCTTTACCATGGTTGATTCTATTGCTAAAAAAATTAAAGTTGCCGAGGGAATATCAGAGGCAATCAAATTAGAAAATACAGATTTTGCCATTGGTAGGGTAGAGCAATTAAAGGAAAGTTTTCACTTTATTACCGCTAGAGCAGTAGCCCCAACAGAGCAATTGTATAAATGGACGCAACAATATGTTGATGCCAAAGAAGAATTTAACGCCAAAATAAATGGGTACATATTCTTAAAGGGTGGCGATTTACGAGAAGAGTACAAAGCCCTGAAGCAAATCAACAAAAAACTTGTAGTAGAAGAAATTCCACTCAGTAACTATTTTGAAGAGGAGTTTTTTGAAACCAAAAAGCTAGTCTATATTTTCTAACTCATTTTTGGTTCAAACCGAACTTTTTTACTGCCCTAGCCACAATAACTTTTCTACTTGTTTGCGGCCATAATTATCAGTTATTTCCATCAAATAAATGCCTTTTGCTAAGTTATCTAATTGAATAGTATTTGAGCCATAAGCAATGGTGTTTTGCTGTATCAATTGTCCAGATTGGCTCCAAATGCGCATATTTAAATGTTGTTGTTTGCTATTCATTAAAATACTGTTTGAACCAAACGCATAACTATATTCAATCAACTTTTCAGTTTCATTTTTTATTCCCAATGGATTGTTTGCAGGGCCTGTAATTTCAAAATCATCAATGGCCATTCCGGGATTGGTATTGTTGCTATCCGATTTAAAAATAACCCTAAAACAAACTTTGGGATTTCCTGCTAAAGTTGAAACATCAAATTGCTTGGCGGTATAGGCTAAATTGTTTGCATTAAAAAAGGCCAAATTAACAGGAAATGCAGTAGTTTTACTTGAATCATTGTTGAAGTAATCATACCAATTTGCCTGCACATCATTGCCTAAAATTGTCCAGCTATCGCCAGCATTTAAACTGTATTCCCAATTGTATCCATCATATGCTGTTTCGAATACATTTTTTACTTGGTATGATAACGTATAAGTGCCAGCTTTTGTGAAGTTAAAAATGGGAGTAAACAACCTTGCCTCGGTATTTATTGGATAGTATGAACTTAAACTCGTAACCCAAGCATTGATGCCACTTACCACACCATCTTTACCCTGCATGTTTGAATTACCTCTTTCGAATGAAATGCCATTGATTAACTCTGGACCAAAATCATTGAGGTTAGTTTCAAAATTGCCGCCATTGGCTGCCAAATATGGAATGCCGCGAGATGGTAAGATTTGAATAAATGAATCAATCACATTGCTTTTTTGGCCGGCATTGATGCTTAATTTAACAGCATATAAACCAGGTGCATTGTATTCCTTCACAGGATTTTTAAGTATACTTTTTGTACCATCTCCAAAATCCCATTCATAAGAAGTTACCCCTTCACCAACACTTGTAAAATTTAGTTTTGAACCAATATAAGCTACTCGTTTATCGACTTTAAAATTTGCATTTGATTGCGAGAAAATATTGCAGGTATATATGCCTCTTCCATGCGTTGCAGCTACAACCTGAAAATCAGATTGACGCAATTTTAACATATCTGTTCTTACGTTTGCAAACCCATTGTTGCTAGGTTGCCAATTGGTATTGGTACCTCTTAAACTATCGGTACTCCAAACTCCTAACTCAGTTGCTACCATAACTTGTATAGGATTGTTTGGATTAAACAATGCCCAACGGATAGGCATATCTGGCATATTGCCTTCAACGCTTCCCCATGTTTGTCCGCCATTATTGGTTTCCCAAATGCTATTAACGCCATAATTACTAGAGGTAACTATGATATGGTTTTCATTACCAGTTTCTACTTCAACGCATGAAATGTTCCCAGTTGACATGCCTTTTCCTAAGTTAATAACCGAATCAATTCCATCCGAAATATTGGCATTATCAACGCGCACTATTCGGCCATTGTTGAGTCCAAAATAAACTCGGTTGCTTACATTTGGAGAAACTTTAACATGCGTCACTTGTCCACCAGCAAACAAGGCAACTGTATCAAAGCTAATGGAATTACCTGTTTGAGGATTATTCCAACGAACAAAAAAGCCAAAATTGCCAGCTAAATACATGCGGTTATTGAGGTCGTCGTAATCGCTTGGGCTTATAAAACTTCCTACTTGAACACCACCTGTATTCATTACATTTGAAAAGCTAGAACCACCATTGGTTGACCTATAATAACTGGTATAAACATAAGAGGTAAACCAATATTGTGGTTGGTCTTGGTCTATGTGACAAAATGCGCCATCGCCACCGGTAACCCTCACCGAATTGCCAATTTGGGGTTTGCTAAATGAATGCGATCCATTGTCTTGAGCACCCGCTATATATTGGTTTGAACCAAGAGTTGGATGTATGTCGCAGGCATAGAATTGGGTGGTATTGTAGTTAATTTCCTTTGTTGTAATGCTTGGCATTGCTTGGGTAAAATTGGCGCTCCTGTATACCCCACCATCATTACCAAAATAACAAACATTTGAATTACCGGGTTCAAAATAAGCATAATGCTGATCGGCGTGCACCTCTTGAATACCAAAACCTCCATACCAGTGAGATATTTGAGTCCAAGTATTGCCGCTATTGCTAGTTTTAAATAAATCTACTCCACCAACCACCACAACATTTGCATTATTTGGGTCAACGGCTAAACTCAAATCGTACCAAGCCTGACTTCTGCTAAAATCTCTTGGGTAGGTAGATCTAGAAACGCCTTTATCTGCATCTACTGGATATTTTGCGAGCGAATCAAAACTAGCACCGGCATTGCTTGTTTTTAATATGCCAGAAATTCTACTACTGCTTTCAACCAGCACGTACATGATATTGGTATCCACTTCCGAAACGGCTATTTCCATTTCATCGCCGGGCATGTAACTTGGCATTGGCAGTGGGTTCGACCAAGTAATACCTGTGTTATAAGATTTGTGAATGGTGCCACCAGTGCTTGCGCCATTGCTCATGGTTACATACATAGTACCATTGTTCATTATTTCTAAATCATAAGCAATATTACCAGCAGAGGCAATGCCTGAACCAAGCACTTTTATGAAAGTATTTCCTCCATTGGCAGATCTAAAAATTCCAGCTTTGGTTAATACCAAAAGGGTATCTCCCATCCCAATTGAAATTACTTTTTGGCAATAGTAAAAATTGCCATTATTGGTGCTTGTTAACTGATACCAGTTTTTTCCCCCATTGATAGATTTCCATACGCCAAGGCCTCTAACAGCATCTAGGTTGCCATTGCCTTCGCCTGTGCAGAAATACATAACCTGTG
>CANKQY010000097.1 GCA_947485745.1 Bacteroidota bacterium | reverse complement strand
TGCACACTTAGTAACCTAGTTGAGGCAGCTCCCCAAGATACCCTTATGCTATCTGTTCCTTGGCCAAATAGTATGGTTCCACCAGCAATAGTCCAGAGATAAGAACGCCCTGTATTTTTAGCTGTTTTATATATTTGAGAACTATTGGCGCAAACCGTATCTTCTCCAATAATTGAAGGGGTTGGTGTTGGATTGATAGTTACATTGTAGGCGCCAGTGGTGGTTTTGCAGCCGGTTGCATTAACAGAATCCTTAACGGTAAGTATTCCCAAGCCTGCTGCTCCCCAAGTAACCACTAAACTATCACTTGTTTGTCCGGAATTTATTGTACCTCCGGTAATTGACCAAGCATAGGTTCGACCTGTATTTTTTGGTGTTTTATAATTTTCAATACTACCAGAACAAACAGGTTGCTTGCCAGATATAATTGGGGATGGCAATGTATTTATGATAACACGAGTAGTATCTCTTCCAATGCAACCCGATGCATTTACAACTTGAACCGAATAATTAATATTAAGTTTAGCATAGATAGAAGATGTAATAGCGCCAGTATTCCATAAATAGCTGCTATAACCAGGAGTAACAGTTAATAATACACTGTCGCCGCATGTCCTTGTTGTATCAATCAAATTTAGTGAATAAGCTGTACAAAAAGTAAATCCAGCAATGGTGTCTGAACCAAATGAATTGATGACCACAATATTTCCTGTTGCTCCATTAGCTAAAACCGCACTGATCATGGTATCACCAGAAATTGTAAATGAAGCCGCATTGGTTCCACCAAAACTAACTGTGTTTGTACCTGTAAAATGGAAACCCTTGATAGTAACAACATTCCCTGTGCTCGCTAAAGCTGGTGTAAACGAAAAAATATTAGGAATGGCTAAATACCTAAATCCAGATAAAGTATTAGAACTAATTGGAGTAGTTACAAATACATTACCGCTTGAACCTTTGGCTAAAAAAGCTTTGATACTGGTTGGCGAAATAACGGAGAATGAACTAGCCGATATGCCACCAAACTTAACCACAGAAGCTGAGGTTAAATTAGTTCCTGTAATGAAGATTGAATCGCCAAAAGTGCCGCTAGTTGGAGTAAATGAGGTTATGGTTGAAACTGGCGTGTTAACCCAATCAGCAAAAGTGCACCAAGATTGGGCACCTGTAATATAATCTGAATAGGTTTGAGTTGCCAGTGTTGAATAAGAAGAAACACCAACGCTATCAATATTTTCTAAAACCGAAATTTTAACAAAGGTATCGGTATTGGTATTGATGAATTTAGAAAAATCTAACCCATCTGAACCTCCATAATGAACTTTGTAACCAGCAACATTCTCACCTGATTTTCTATTCCAATAAACCAATAAAGAATCTCCAATAATAATTTTCACCGGAGAAGTTACACCTGAGATTGGGCAATCAGTTCTGGGTGTGGTTTGAAAAGGTAAGAAAGTAAGTTGCCCCTGATTAACATCATCATTGACATCGAAAATAAGTGCGCTTATATTAGAAATTGAAGGAGTTCCAGGTGTTCTCCAAAAGCAATTTTGTGCAGGAACTACTGAAGTATTGTTATTATTTAATAGTTGCATAAAGTAGGTATAACCTATGTTACTCAACAAATTATTTTCAATTGCATTAATTGGAGTTGGGCCATCAAATTTAATAAGTGATGAACCTATTGAACCTGCCTTATTATTTGAAAAACTATTCCTATTAACCTTAGCTGATTCAAAAGGTCCAAAATATTTAAAAACCACTATTGAGCTATTTGCAGTGTACTGATTAAATTGATGATATTGACTGCCATAGGTTTTTACAATTTCATTTGTTCCAACGTTGTAAGCAAAAACATTATTGGTAATTGTATCATTCTTGCCCCAAAAAGCCGCGCCATCTGTAGCATTGTTTGCATAAAAAATATTTAAATGCAATTTCCCACCGCTTGCCCCAGCAGTATCAGAATAAATGGCCCCTCCCCTAACGGCATTGTTCAAATAAACTAAATTTTGAAATGTTTGAGCTTTGGAATCAATGCATAATCCGCCACCATTGCCCGTTAAAAAATTATTATTTTTATAAATTCTATTATTTGAAATTATAATCGAAGAGGAAACTTGGTTCATTACTGCAACACCTGCACCTGTGTTGTTTTCAATGATATTACTATCTATAATTACATCAGCATTTGCTAACCTGATATTGATACCACCAGCAATATTTGAATAATTGGCATTACTACTATTTGCATCACAGTTTTGAACTTGAGTTTGCTTAACGATTAATTTATTGTTAATAGACTTAGCATAAATCCCTGGATAGGCACAATTGCTGATTTTAACATTTCTTATATGCGGAACGCCCGTGCCAGTCATAGCAATGGATCCAAAAACACCACTTACCGTGCTACCTGCATAATCAATCTTTGCATTATTGATTATAGAACCAGAAAGGTAGTTATTATTGACGTCGTATACGGCCGGACTTGCAACAGTACCAAAGGATATGCCACCCCAATATCCTGGAGTTGGTGAGCTTGTATTGGCAGTAAATGTAATACCTAAAGTGCTGCCATTTGCTATTAATTTACCCAATACTAGCAAACTTGTATTTTGATTGAATTTAACCGATACGCCTGGCTCAATGGTTAAGGTAAAGCCATTATTTATAATCAGATTAGCTGAAACCAAATACGGACTACCTGCAAAGGTAAAGGTGGTATCTGAGGTAATTATTCCACTTACAAAAGTTTGAGCATTTGAAAAATTACCAAATGAAAAACTCAAGAGGAGCAATACAGCTCTATATAAATTACGAGTAAATTTTGAAATCATAAATATGCAAATAAGTTATCAATTTATAAATAAAACAATAATTATAGTTATGGATTTATTTTATTAATCTCTATAACTACCCAAATCTTTTAAAGTATCAAAGCTATAGATATTTTTGGCTATTTCAATTATACCAAATAAAATCCTACAATATTTCTATTCTAGGGATTTTACCTTAAAATTTACTTAAAGTTTACTAGATTATTAACCTAAAACCACAAAATTAAAAATTGGATAGATTATTTACACTAATAACTGATGGTACAAGCCTAACAGCTTGTTAGATTCTAATTGCCAACTAAAATGCGTTCGGGCCGCTTTTAAATTATTGATTGCAAGCTTATTCAATTCAATGGAATTGGTGAGCAATGCTTCAATTGCCTTAGCAATTTCTTCACTATTTTTTAGCTGAACCCCAATTCCTATTTGCCATTGGTTATTTAACTCTTTATAAATAGAAGAATTACAAAAAATGGATGGCAGGCCAATGGCCATATATTCAAATAATTTTCGCTCATGAGAAACCAACATGCTTTCTGGTTGGTCTTTGATGCACAATCCAATTTTACATTGCTTGGCAATTTTATAGGCGGCATTTATATCCAAAAAACCATAATAGTTTATTTGGTCTTTTACTTCCGTATAGCATGGCACAGTAGCTAGTGAATGATTGGTTTTTGAACCAAAATACCCAATCAAGTGAAGGTGACAAACAATGCCCTTTTGTTTCAATAAATAAATAGCCTCAATTACCGGATCTATGTTATAATACATGTCTCGGATCATGCCAACATAAAACAAATGATTGCCAGGTAAAGATGCCCTATCCTCCAAAACAAAATCACTTAATTCATCTGTGTTAGCAAAATTTTGAATGATGGTACACTCATGCTCATTGACAAAAAACTTCGTCAAATATTTGGGATCAGCCACTACCACAATGTAATGTATAAAACGCGAGGCAAACAATAAAAGGCAGTTGTAACTCTTAGCGATTAATAGCCTAAAAGATTTATTTAACCATGGCTTCAGAAGGATATCGTCGTAGGTATTTTCATGAATATCATAGATTACCTTTTTACCTAAAATACGCAAGGCTATCCCAAAAGGAACCATCTCTGCATCATGAATGTGATAGATCTGAGCATTTTGCTTTACAGCCAAAATAAAAACCTTAAAAATGGTGAAAAAAAATCTAATGAAAATATTAGCAGGCTTCTTAATTCCAATAATATTAACCCCATTGAGGTTTTCTGTTCTGTTACCTATAGCAATTAAAGTTACATCAAATTCCTTCGCCAGAGAAATACACTCACGGTAAAAAACACGTGTATCCCACACATGATGAACCGATGAAAAATGACAAACTTTAACCTTGGCTGCTTGCATATTAATTCAGAATTCAGAATTCAAAATTCTGAATTAACTTTAAAGTTAGTCCTTCAAAATAGACCTTGAGATTACTAGTTTTTGAATTTCGCTGGTACCCTCTCCAATTGTACATAATTTTGAATCGCGGTAGAATTTTTCTACTGGGAAATCTTTTGTGTAACCATAGCCACCAAAAATTTGAATGGCTTCAGTTGAATTTCTTACGGCAACCTCACTGGCGTAATACTTGGCCATAGCCCCTTCTTTGTTTACGCTTAAGTTCTTGTTTTTCCTGTCTGCTGCCTGAAAAATCAACAATTCGGCTGCTTCAATTTGAGTGGCCATATCTGCTAATTTAAAAGATATACCTTGGAAATTACTAATTGGCTGACCAAATTGATGACGTTCTTTTGAGTATTTTAGTGCTGCCTCATAAGCTCCCTTTGCAATGCCTAATGATAAAGCTGCAATAGATATCCTACCTCCATCAAGCACTTTCATGGCTTGTTTAAATCCATCGCCAATATTGCCTAAAACATTTTCTTTCGGAATGATGCAATCTTCAAAAATCAACTCCGCTGTTTCACTGGCACGCATGCCCAACTTATTTTCTTTTTTACCACCCCTAAAACCCGGAGTGCCTCGCTCAACTACAAATGCAGTAATGCCATTGCTATCCAATAGCTCGCCTGTTCTGGCCAAAACAACAACAATATTTCCGGTAATACCATGAGTAATCCAATTCTTGGTGCCATTTAAAATCCAATTATCGCCATCTTGCTTAGCCACACATTGCATGCGCATGGCATCGCTACCTGTGTTTGCCTCTGTTAGTCCCCAGGCACCAATTGCTTCGCCAGATGACAATTGTGGTAACCATTTTTTCTTTTGATCCTCATTCCCAAAATACATGATATGTCCGGTACACAAACTATTGTGCGCCGCCATACTTAAACCCACAGAGCCACATACTTTGGACAATTCAACAATGGCCGTTACATACTCAAAATAGCCAAAACCTGAACCACCATATTCCTGCGGCACCAAAACACCTAATAATCCCAATTTTCCCATTTCCTTAAATGTTTCTAAAGGAAATGTTTGGCTTTCATCCCAATCCATAATGTTTGGACGAATATTCTTTTCGGCAAAATCACGCACCATTTGGGCGATCATTGTTTGGTTTTCAGTAGTTTCAAAATTGAACATAAACAAATATATTTATTCTACGGCAAGTATAGCACATTTCGGCCTTATTTTATGCAAATTTTGGGGTAAAAATAACCCTGTAAAATTAAAACAATTTCGGGCTGAACCTATACAAGGCTGGCTAAAAAGTACAGTACGGAGAAATAAGCTTGTAAATTGAATCATTCACCAATTTGATTTTTCTCAAATCATTCAGCGATTGAAAGTTGCCATGCTGTTTTCTATAATTTACCAAGGCTTGAGATAAACTATACTTAAAATATGGATGCCTTTTTAGTTCTTCCAAACTAATTTCATTGATATTAATAGCAATGGCGTCCTGGGGGTTTAAAAACACTTTACCTTCCAGGTCGTACAACACATCTTCTTTAAAGCCCCATACCTCTTGCAGTTGACTCATCTGATGAAAGCCCCCTAATTTATTTCTGTATTGAACTATCCTTCCTGCTAAAACTGGTCCTATTTTGGGTAAGGCAACCAAGCTAGCACTATCGGCCTCATTCAAATTAAGCAAGGCATTTTTTTTTCTTTCTGGATAAGTAAAAACGGTATCTCTTTTATTTGTCTTGTAGGCAAATTTTTGCAGGTAATTCTTTTTATAGGTATAGGTATTTTTATACTTCGATTTTGAATAATCAAAATCGGATGAATCAGTTTCAGCTTCTGTTAAAAAAACAATCTCAGTGGCTGATAATACTCGAAGATTGTTTTTGTTATCCACCCAAAAATGCGCGTACAACATACTGCTCAATTGCACCATTACAATCAATACAATCAGACTCCAAATTCCTTTTTTTTCCTGTTGGTTAAAATAAAAATAGGTATCTAAAAAAAACTTAACTCTCCTCCTCATCTTTAGGCCTAGGTTTATTGATTTTAGGATTTTTTACAATAAAGTAATACAACAAAAACACTACTACCCCGGCAAAGAATATTTCTGTTAAAAACCAAAACATAAAACTTGCAGGTTCTGCTGCTTCTAATAAAATAAAATTCATCTTTATTGCTTTAATTGTTTATCCATCAACGCCAATCCATCTTCAAAACTTCTTGGATTATAGCCCAAAACTTCCTTCGCTTTATTTAACCTAAAGCCAGTGATGGGTGGCCTTTTGGCTGGTTGCTTGATTCCTTCGCTGCTGCTTATGTTTAGCAAACTTTTATCCAATTTCCAATAAGTTGCTACCCTATAAACCAAATCAAAAACACTCATAAAATCTCCACCTGAAATATTGAAAATACCTGTAGCTTTTTTCTCTGCAATCAATGAACAACCAATCGCCAAATCTTCTGCTAAGGTAGGTGTTCTAAATTGATCCGATACCACATTTATCGACTTCCCACTTTCCAATGCACCCTTTGCCCAAAGTACGATATTGCTTCGGCTCATATCGCTCACTATACCAAAAACTAAAACCGTTCTGGCAATTGCCCAACTCTTACATTCGGCCATCACCAATTGCTCTGCTTGGAGTTTACTAGCCCCATAATAACTCAAAGGATTGGGTACTTCGTTTTCATCTATTGGACCATGGGTACCATCAAAAATAAAATCGGTTGAAAGGTGAACTAAGTGTACATTATTTTGGTTGCAGGCATTCACCAAAAAACCAACAGCTTTTACATTCAATAAATCACATCCTTCATGGTCCGTTTCACAAGCATCCACATTGGTCATGGCCGCAGTATTAATCACCACATCTGGTTGGTGCTTTGCTATCACTTCTTGAACCTCCAACTCATTTGTTATGTCGAGTGAATCATAAGTATAACCCTCTTTAATTGGAAATCGATTTTCACCTCTTGCTGTTGCAATTAAGGATACACTTTCACTTCCCTTATAAAGTTCAATTAATTTCTGACCCAAAAGGCCATTGCTACCTGTTATTAATACTTTCATATTTTTAAACTTGACATATGGCTGCAATATCTGAAAAAAGAAATGATTTTTTCTGTTTACAAACTACTAGCAAATACTTGATGAATCTTAAAGGTCCGATACCCGCTATTTTACAGGCATTTACCATCATTAAACTTTATCCAGTAAATACGATTTTAAGCTTGCTTGCCCTTGGCTGTTTTACCCAGCAACAAAGTTTTGGTTCAAACCGACAAAAATCTGCCACTCTGTCATAAAAATCCTTATATTTGCAAGTCGAAAAGGAGCTTAAATGAAAGGAATAGTATCAGAAAATACATCGGAAACAGCAGTAAGAAAATTATACATTGAAACCTATGGTTGCGCCATGAACCTAGCAGATAGTGAGGTTGTGGCCTCTATTATGGCAAATAAAGGCTATCAAACTACCCAAGAAATGAAGGATGCCGATGTTATTTTTGTAAACACCTGCGCCATCAGAGACAACGCCGAAGCACATGTTTGGGGTAGGTTAAAAGAAATGCGTCCTTACAAGCGTAGCAAACCCGATATGATTATTGGTGTTTTGGGTTGTATGGCCGAGCGCTTAAAAACGCAATTATTAGAAAAAGAACAAATCATTGATTTGGTGGTTGGACCGGATGCCTACAGAGATATTCCACATCTGATAACACAGGTGGAAGAAGGTCAGAAAGCCGTTAATGTTTTGCTTTCAAGAGAAGAAACCTATGCAGAAATAACACCAGTAAGATTGAGTTCGAATGGGGTAACGGCCTTTATTAGCATCATGCGTGGTTGCGACAATATGTGTTCGTTTTGTGTGGTGCCATTTACAAGAGGAAGAGAAAGAAGTAGGGACTCCAAATCTATTGTTCATGAAGCCATTGAATTGCACCAATCTGGGTATAAAGAAGTAACTCTTTTGGGGCAAAATGTGGATTCGTATAAGGAACTTGATGAAGCAGGAAATGTGGTTTGTAACTTTGCCAATTTGCTTGAAAAGGTAGCGCAAATTGCACCAGATTTAAGGGTGAGGTTTAGCAGTTCGCACCCAAAAGACATTACAGATGAGGTATTGTATACCATGACAAAGTATAACAATATTTGTAAGCATATTCACTACCCTATTCAATCTGGTAATTCTAGGGTTTTAAATTTAATGAACCGAACCTACGACAAGGAATGGCTCAAAATGCG
>CANKQY010000096.1 GCA_947485745.1 Bacteroidota bacterium | reverse complement strand
GGCGCTTGCGCAACCAGTGGCGGTCCATTTTTTTACAATACCTATTCAGTGGTAAAGGGCGCAGACCACGTAATTCCGGTAGATGTATATTTAGCTGGTTGTCCGCCAAGACCTGAAGCATTGTTACATGCATTAATAACCCTGCAAGAGAAGATTAAAAGTGGTATGACCCGCGAACAAATTCGCAGTAAAATGTCGGAAGAATATGGAAAATGAACCCTTACTAAACTCCTTACAAACTGGCTTTCCTGAAACAGCAACTGTAATGGGTTCAGACTGGCCTGAAATGAGCATTGAAAGTACCCAACTTTTGGAGGTGATAGCAAAATTGAAGGGCTCAGATGATTGGGATTTTAATTACCTATTTTGTGAGACTTGCGTTGATTGGAAAACGCATTTTACAATGGTTTACCATTTAAGCTCCACTCAATATAGGCATAGTATGGTGCTAAAAGCCAAGGTTGATAGAGAAATTCCTCAAATTGAAAGCTTGGTAAAATTTTATAAAACTGCCGAGATGCTAGAGCGAGAAGTTTATGATTTATTTGGCGTTCAATTTTTAAACCACCCAGATTTACGCAGGTTACTGCTAACCGAAGATTGGGTTGGATACCCACTTCGCAAAGATTACTACGACCCAATTAATATGATCAAATTATAGTTATGCGCAACGTGGTCGAAACTACACCTGAGGGTAATATGGTTTTAAATGTTGGTCCGCAACACCCATCAACACATGGGGTTTTGCACCTATTTATTACTGTTAATGGAGAAACCATTTTAAACCTTGATCCAAATATTGGGTACATACATCGTTCTATTGAAAAGATGTGTGAGAGCTTAAGTTACAGGCAATTTATTTATTCAACCTCCAGAATGGATTACCTTTCTGCACACATGAATAACCATGGCTGTGCGCTAACAGTTGAAAAAGGATTGCAAGTTGAAGTGCCGGTAAGAGCCGAGGTTATTAGAGTTATCATCAGTGAACTTACACGCCTTGCCTCCCATCAATTGTGGTGGGGATCTTTAGCCATGGACCTTGGCGCATTGAGTCCGTTCTTTTATGCATTTCGAGAAAGAGAAATGATAACAGACATAATGGAAGAAACTTGTGGCGCAAGGCTTACCATGAATTACATTGTGCCAGGCGGCGTAATGGCAGATATACATCCCGATTTTCAGCGAAAGGTAAAGGAATTTATTGTTCAGTTTAAAAGCAAAATTGGCGAATACCATGAGTTAGTAACCAACAATGTAATTTTCCAAAATAGAACCAAAGGAATTGGAATATTAAGTAAAGAAGATGCTATTAGTTACGGCTGTACCGGCCCAACCGCGCGTGGAAGTGGATTGAGCTGCGATATGAGAAAAATATATCCTTACAGCGCTTATAAAAACATACAATTTAACGAAATTTTAGAAACCGAAGGAGATTCATTTGCTCGCTACATGGTTAGGATGCGAGAGATGGAAGAATCGGTTAATATCATTGAGCAGTTAATAGACAATATACCTGAAGGAGAATTTCTTGCCAAAACAAAAGCCGTATTAAAATTGCCGAAAGGCGAATTTTATACAAGGCTAGAAACAGCAAGAGGTGAATTAGGTGTTTACATTGTGAGTGAAGGTGGCACAACACCCTACCGTATAAAATTCCGTTCACCAGGATTCTCTAATTTAAGCGCACTCAACCACATGATTAAGGGCCATAAAATTGGTGATTTGGTTTCGGTAATGGGAACCCTTGATCTTGTTATTCCAGATATAGACCGTTAATGCCAATAGCATGTTTAGTATAGAAAATATCCTTAATAGTTTTCATAAATGGCTTGGTAGCATGCTGAACCAAACCAATGTGATGCTTATAGAAATGGCACTCATAGCTTTTTTTGCCATTACCTTGTTTGCCATTCTTGGTTTGGTGCTTGTATACTTAGAGCGCAAAGTTTCAGCCTTTATTCAAATACGAAAAGGTCCGAATAGAGTTGGCCCATTTGGTATTTTTCAAACCACTGCAGACACTTTAAAGTTGATTGTTAAAGAAAGCTTTATGCCAGATAAGGTAGATAAATTTTTGTATCAATTGGCTCCATTTATTGTGATGATAACAGCCATGTTATTATTGGCTCCAATCCCATTTGCCAGAGGCGTACAAATTTGGAATATCAATATTGGTGTGTTTTATGTTACAGCTGTTTCTTCTTTATCTGTTATAGGAATTTTGATGGCAGGTTGGGCAAGTAGCAATAAATATTCATTGCTTGGCGCCATGCGAAGTGGTGCTCAAATTGTAAGTTATGAGCTGTCTGCAGGTATGGCAATTCTTTCCATCATTGTTTTAACTGGCAGCTTGAACCTACAAGATATCATAGCTTCTCAAGAAAATGGCTGGTGGATTTTTAAAGGACATATTCCTGCCTTGGTGGCATTTGTTATTTATATCATAGCAGTAACCGCCGAAACAAACAGGGCTCCTTTTGATTTGGCTGAAGCAGAATCAGAGTTAACTGGAGGTTTCCACACAGAGTATGCAGGCATGCGATTTGCCTTGTTTTTCTTGGCAGAATATATCAATATTTTTATTGTTTGCGCCATTGGTGCTACCTTATTCTTTGGTGGCTGGATGCCATTTCACATTGGAAATTGGCAAGCCTTTAACCATGTAATGGATTTTATTCCTTCGTCTATTTGGTTCTTTGGAAAAACATTTTTCTTAATTCTTCTGATTATGTGGTTCCGTTGGACCTTCCCTCGTTTACGCGTAGATCAGCTATTGAACTTAGAATGGAAATACCTGCTCCCAATTAGTATGTTAAATTTATTAGTCATGACTTTAATTGCCATAAAAGGATGGCATTTTTAATATAAATGAGCTTTTTAAGTAATTACATAAAAGAAGTATATGGTGCCGTTAGTTCATTGCTCATTGGCATGAAACGTACTGGATATTACCTTACCCATAACAAAGAAGTAATAACCGAAGAGTATCCAGAATTTAGGGCAAAAATGGCCGACCGTTTTAGAGGCGAAGTGGTAATGACGCATGATGCACAAAATGAACATGCTTGCACCGGTTGTTCGGCCTGCGAATTAGCTTGCCCAAATGGCACCATCAAAATTTTAAACAAGTTTGATATTACACCCGAAGGCAAAAAGAAAAAGGCCATAGATTCATTTGTGTATCATTTGGAACTATGTACCATGTGTAATTTATGCATTGTTGCCTGCCCCACAGATGCCATAAAAATGTCGCAAAATTTTGAACACAGCGTTTATGATCGCAGGTTATTAACCAAACAATTGAATTTTCCTGGATCTAAATTAAGAGAAGGAGTTGAATAAATGAATGCACAAGAAATAATCTTTTACCTTATTGCTGCCTATATACTTGGAACCGGGATAATGGCTGTTACCACCCACCGAATTTTTAGAGCCGCTATTTGGCTTCTGTTTTCATTGGTAGGTATTGCTTCTTTGTACTTCTGGATGGACTTAGAATTTATAGCCGCCATTCAAATTGTGGTGTATGTTGGAGGTATAGTGGTACTCATTATTTTTAGTGTTTTTCTGACCCAAAAAGCAGGAAATGAAATGCCTGTAGCCCTCAAGAGCAGAACGTTACCAGCGGCCTTTGCTAGTTTATTTGCACTGGCATTTACTGCCAATATTTTGCTTCACCATAATTTTGGTTCAGCCAGTAATGTAATGTTTGACCCAAACATAGATAAAATTGGAATGGCCATGTTGAATACCGGAGCAGGTGGTTATATTTTACCTTTTGAGGTAGTGAGTATGCTCTTGTTGGCCGCCATGATTGGCTGTATTGTAATTGCCATGAAAATTAAAAAGGAGGAAAATCAATGATGCCTATTGGATTAACACACATACTTTTATTGAGTACCGGATTATTTTTTATTGGTACTTATGGTTTCTTTACGAGAAGAAATTTGATAACCATTTTGATGTCGGTTGAGTTAATGCTCAATAGTGTGAACATCAATTTTGTAGCTTTTAACAAATACCTGTATCCACAAAACGTGGATGGCATTTTCTTCTCCATATTTATTATCACCATTGCTGCTGCAGAAGCGGCAGTTGCCATTGCCATTATTATTAACCTGTACCGCAGTCACAATTCTATTGATGTGGAAGAGGCGAACGAAATGAAATATTAATTATGAGCAACATTACTACTATTTTATTGATACCTGGTCTGCCATTGCTAGCATTTTTGTTGTTAGGAATTTTTGGCAACAGCAACTCGCTCCTTAAACAAGGTGCAGGCATTATTGCAACCGCATTCATGGCTATTTCCTGTTTGTTATCGGTTCAAGCCGCCATCAACTATTTTGTAATGGCAAACTTGGCTGAAAACGGTTTTGCAGCTATCATCTTGTTTAAATATACTTGGCTATCATTTGGCTCAGGCATATCAATAGACATGGGCGCATTGCTTGATCCAATTTCTGCCATGATGTTAGTAGTGGTAACCTTTATCTCTTTAATGGTGCACATATTTAGTTTAGGTTACATGAAAGGTGAAGAGAGATTTGCTACCTACTATGCATTTTTAGGTTTATTTACCTTTTCTATGCTCGGACTCATCTTGAGTTCGAACATATTTCAGATTTATATTTTTTGGGAATTGGTGGGCGTATCTTCATTTTTACTTATTGGCTATTACTTTGCCAAACCCAGTGCAGTTGCGGCCGCCAAGAAAGCATTTATTGTAACGCGCTTTGCAGATTTGGGATTTTTAATTGGCATATTAACCTTAGGATTTTATGGAGAGAGTTTCGATTTTCAAACATTGATTCAAAGATTTACCGACCACCAATCGCCACAATTTTTAGCAATTAGTGCAGCTTCGTTTATGGGAATAACAGGCTTAAGTTGGGGATTAATGCTAGTATTTATGGGTGGTGCAGGAAAGTCTGCTATGTTTCCTTTGCACATTTGGTTGCCAGATGCCATGGAAGGACCAACACCTGTTTCGGCATTGATACATGCGGCAACCATGGTTGTAGCAGGGGTTTACTTGGTAGCACGCTTGTTTCCCATTTTCGCCATATCGGATCAAGCCGCATTAGATGTGGTTGCCTTTATTGGTATTTTATCTGCCTTGTTTGCGGCAATTATTGCCTGCACGCAAACTGATATCAAACGTGTTTTGGCATTCTCTACTATGAGCCAAATTGGCTTTATGATGTTTGCCTTGGGTGTATCCAATTATGGCGGCGAAAATGGTGCAGGCTTCAGCGCATCGTTGTTTCATTTATTTACCCACGCATTCTTCAAATCACTGTTGTTCCTGGGTGCGGGAGCTATTATACACATGGTTCATAGCAATAACATGGAAGACATGGGCGGCTTAAGAAAACACATGCCTATTACTCACATCAGTTTTTTAATTGCCTGTTTGGCTATCTCTGGCATCCCTCCTTTTGCAGGTTTTTTTAGTAAGGAAGCCATTTTACATGCAGCTCATACAAGTAGCCCAATCATTTATTATTTGGCCTTGTTCACTTCTATGCTTACGGCCTTTTATATGTTTAGGTTATACTTCAATATTTTTTGGCGTTCGGAAGCAAAGCCTAATCACAACACTCATGGTGAAGGAACTTGGAGCATGAAATTGCCTCTCATTATTCTTGGTGTATTATCTATAGTAGTTGGCTTTATTCCTTTCTCACATTATGTGAGTTCGGATGGAAAATCTTTGGAAACTCATTTAGATTTGATGTTCTCTATACTCCCTGTTTCATTGGCCGCAGCAGGTATTTTGCTTGCAGCCTATTTGTATAAAAACAAAAATGAAAAACCTGAACAAATTGCGCAAAATTTAGGAGGTATTTTTTCTTTGATTAAACAAAAATTCTATATAGATGAAATCTACTTATTTATAACACATAAAATAATATTCAACCTTATAGGAAGACCAGCTGCATGGATAGATAAGCATATAGTTGATGGCTTTTACACCTTAACAGCTATAACAACAGAAGAATTTTCGAGCACCATCAAAGGTTGGCAATCTGGTAATTTACAGAGTTATGCTTTGTATTTTCTTGCTAGCATTTTGGGATTGGCCATACTAATTATTTATGCATTAATTTAAGAAAACATGAACCTGCTGTTATTATTAATTATACCCTTTTTAACTGCCATTGGCATATTGGCTGTAAATGGTTTAAAACAGGTTAGAACTGTTGCATTTATTGGGTCTATGATTCAATTGTGCTTATCGTTTTACTTGCTGAACCAATACCACATTGCAAAAGAATTAGGTGACGCTTCACTCATGTTGTTTGAACAAAACTATGCCTGGTTTCCATCAATGGGTGTTTACTTTCATATTGGTGTAGATGGCATTTCTATTTCAATGATTATACTTACGGCATTGGTTGTGGTTGCTGGTGTTTTGGTATCGTATGGCATGGAGCAATTGCACAAAGAATTTTTCTTCTTGCTGATCCTATTAAGTTTGGGAGCGTATGGCTTTTTTATCTCACTAGATTTATTTACCCTTTTCTTTTTCTTAGAAGTTGCGGTAATTCCAAAATTTTTATTAATTGGCATTTGGGGCAGTGGTCCAAAAGAAAGAAGTGCCATGAAATTAGCGCTCATGTTAATGGGAGGCTCGGCCATGATATTTATAGGTTTGAGTGGTGTTTACTATTATTCAAATGAAACTTGCTTTGGTCCGCGTACTTTCGATATGCTTGCCTTAGCCAACAATGGAATTTCTAAAGAAGCACAATTATTCTTCTTTCCATTTGCTTTTGCAGGCTTTGGCGTATTTACTGCCTTGTTTCCATTTCATACTTGGGTGCCAGACGGACACTCATCGGCGCCCACAGCGGCATCTATGTTCCTTGCAGGCATATCTATGAAGTTGGGTGGATATGGTTGTTTAAGAGTAGCCACTTTTTTAATGCCACAAGCCGCAGAATATTATGCCCCAGTTATTGTTTTATTGGCTACCATTGCCATTATATATGGTGCATTTGCCACCATGATGCAAACAGATTTAAAGTATATCAATGCATACTCTTCAATTAGCCATTGCGGATTTGTATTACTAGGAATTGGCATGCTTACCAAAGTTTCTATTACTGGTGCCGTAATGCAAATGGTGAGTCATGGTTTAATGACAGCCCTTTTCTTTGCCGCCATAGGCATGATGTATAGCAGAACGCATACCAGGCTGGTGGCTCAATTAGGAGGATTATTAAAAGTTATGCCATTCATTTCATCTATATTTATCATAGCAGGATTGTGCTCATTGGGCTTGCCTGGCTTTAGTGGATTTGTATCGGAGATGACCATTTTTGTTGGATCATGGCAAAACCCAAATATGTGGTATAGGTTGGCAACCATTTTATCTTGTGCCTCTATTGTGGTAACGGCAGTTTATATTTTGAGGGCAGCAGGTAGCTCAGTAATGGGACCCATTAAAGACGATCATTTTCTAAAATTGGAAGATGCACTATGGAATGAAAAATTAGCAGCAGTGGTATTACTCTCGGGTATTGTTATTATTGGCCTTGCCCCTTTCTTGTTGACAGACTTACTGTCGCCAGGAACAGATATAATTATGAAACAATTACTTAAATAGCACACAAAGATGATGGCATTAGATATAATTATTGCAATGAAACATGAATTGATGATTGGCTTCATCATCTTCTTGCTTTTGTTTTGGAAAATCCGTTCTGATGAACCCAATCCAGGGATGGTGATATCGGTTGTTAATGGATTGTTATTGGCCACAGTATTGTTGTTTTTATTTGGATCAAAAGATGTGATGTTATTCAATCAAATGTTTAAAGGAAATGAACTCATCTTATTTCAAAAATCCATTTTGAGTTTGGGTATGCTTATTGTTTCTGCTATTTCATTTGCATGGCTTAAAAACAATAAGAATTTTCTAGAGTTTTACATCCTTTTGTTATCCTCGCTTTTAGGAATGTTTTTCATGATTTCATCGGCCAATATGTTGATGTTTTACTTAGGTCTTGAGCTATCAACCATACCATTAGCAGCAGCAGCCAACTTTGATTTACAAAAACGCAAATCATCTGAAGCTGCCATGAAACTAATATTATCGTCGGCCTTTTCAAGCGCACTATTGTTATTAGGAATATCATTTATATATGGCAGCACTGGCACCTTATTGTTCTCAGAATTGAGCGTTTCATTAGTAGAAAACCCTTTGAGTATTTTCGCCTTCATACTCATCTTTGCAGGCTTTGCTTTTAAAATAAGTGCTGTACCCTTTCACCTGTGGACAGCCGATGTTTATGAAGGCTCGCCTATCCCGGTGACTGCATTTTTATCGGTAGTTTCAAAAGCTGCCATCACATTTGTATTTGTAAGTGTGCTATTTCAAGTGTTTCAATCACTTGCCCTTACCTGGACCATTGCCATTTCCTTGATGGCATTTTTAAGTATTGTAATAGGTAATTTATTTGCCATTAGGCAGCAAAATATTAAGCGGTTTTTGGCATTTTCTGCCATTGCACAAGTGGGCTATATTTTGGTTGCCATGCTTGGATTTGCAGATATGGCGCAATCATCCATCTTTTTCTTTTTACTCATTTATTTATTCTCGAACCTAGCCGCGTTTGGTGTAATAGTTATCATCAGTGAACATACCGGCAAAGAAAACATTGATGATTACAAAGGCTTTTACCAAACCAATAAATTTCTTTCATGGGTATTGGCCATTGGTTTATTCGCTTTAGCCGGTGTGCCGCCAACCGCAGGTTTCTTTGGCAAGTTTTTCTTGTTAATGGCAGGAGCCTCAAAAGG
>CANKQY010000095.1 GCA_947485745.1 Bacteroidota bacterium | reverse complement strand
GTATTTCCTTTTCCTTCATGAGAAAATTCTATTTACTTTTTCTTTCTATTTTAATGGGTGCTTATGTGCAAGCTCAAATAAAATTTGATGCTGCTGCAAAGGCCAATGAAGCTATTTACTTGTTTAGGCAGGCCAAGTTTGAAGGCATTTATCAGCGGCTTGATCCAACCATGAAGCGCTATTTAGATGTAGAGAAGTTACAAGGCCTTTGGGATGGTTTAGAAATGCGCTATGGCTTGGTTCAAACCGTTGGAGAACCAGTGGTAACCTTGAACGATACCTTGGCCATTACTTTAACACCCATTCAATTTGAGAAGAAAAAAATGGGGTTAAAGTTGGTGTTTAACAAGAAAGCACAAATAGCAGGCATGTTTTTAGATGCGCCAAAGCCCCAGTATCAACCTGCCTCTTATGTAAATGCGTCTAGGTTTTATGAGTATAAAAAAGTACTGCCTGATCCAAAATTTCCAAGCGATGCCGTATTAACTATTCCTGCTAAAGGAAGCAACTTTCCGGTGGTTATTATTGTGAGTGGCTCTGGTAGCACCGACAAAGATTTAACGATTGGGCCAAACAGAATATACAAAGACATTGCCTGGGGATTGGGTAATAATGGCGTAGCAGTTTTACGGTATGACAAGCGCACTAAAGACAATGGTGCACAAATGGCTATAAATAAGAATTTAACGGTTAAAGATGAATACCTAGACGATTTAAAACTTGCTATACAAATGGTTAAAAGCAATGCAGAAATTGATAGCAATCAAGTTTTTGTATTGGGACATAGTGAGGGTGGCTATTTGATTCCTTATTTTGAAAAGAACCTAAAAGGTATTGCGGGGTATATTTCATTTGCGGGCAATTACTCCAAGTTAGCGGATTTAATGTGCATGCAAATCGAATACCTGATGAAAGATGTTCCATTGAATCAAAAAGCTAGTTACCAAGATATCCTCAATAAAGCAATTTTTGCCCGTGATCATATTCAAATAAACACTCCTTCCGATTCATTACCTCCAGGTTTAACGGCACCATATCTCATGCATTTGAATGAAAATAGTCCGGAGCAATTGAGTGCTTATATCAACAAAAAGCGTGTGTTGTTTATACAAGGAGGTAGAGATTACCAAGTGCCGCCGAGTGAAATGGATAAATGGAAATTGGCATTAAAAGATAATTCCCAAGCAGATTTTGCTCTCTTTCCAAAGCTCAACCACATTGGCTTGGAAGGCAAAGGAATCTCAAAACCCAGTGAATACGAGGTTCAAGGAAATGTACCCGAGGAGGTAATCCTAAAAATCACGCGCTTCGTTTTGTATTAAAAGATTAATCCTTAAACCAAGGATATTTTTTACTACAAAGCAACAAAGCAACAATTTTTTTGCCACCAAGACGCAAAGGCACCAAGATTTTTTTTTTAGCTTTTATTAAAAAGAAACAATAGAACAAATTGAATATATTTTAATAAATAAAGGAAAAAATAGATACCTGTAAAATACTAAAATCGTTACTTTGTTGCTTTGTGTAAAAACCTTTGTGCCTTGGAGCCTTGGTGGCAAAACTAAACAAGCACCTCCATTTGCAGATAATGCCTTTCCACATCTTGTAGAATGAATTTAATTTCATCTATTTGATTGGCCATTACCAAACGGGTTCTAAATTCTTTGAAGTGGTCTATTCCCTTGAAGTACTGACTATAATGCCTGCGCATTTCGTAGATACCTGCACGCGGACCTTTCCACTCAACCGATTTCTCCAAATGGGTTTTGCAAACCTCAATTCTTTGCATGATTGAGGGAGGAGGCAACATATTTCCAGTTTCTAGGAAATACTTTATCTCATTAAAAATCCAAGGGTATCCAATTGCCGCGCGGCCAATCATGATGCCGTCTACGCCGTATCTGTTTTTATATTCCAGTGCTTTTTGAGGGGAGTCAATATCTCCGTTACCAAAAATGGGAATTTTGATTCTAGGGTTGTTTTTTATGGCAGCAATTAAGGTCCAATCTGCCTCCCCTTTATACAATTGTGCACGTGTTCTTCCGTGAACTGTTAATGCCTGTACACCCACATCCTGTAGTCGTTCAGCCACTTCCTCAACATTTTTTGAACCCTCATCCCAGCCCAATCTGGTTTTTACGGTAACAGGAAATTTGGTAGACCTAACTACGGCCTCTGTTACCTTCACCATCTTGGGAAGGTCCTTTAAAATGGCGGCTCCCGCTCCTTTGCAGACCACTTTTTTTACAGGGCAGCCGAAATTAATATCTACTAAATCTGGGTTGGCAACATCCACAATTTGAGTGGCCATCGCCATCGCTTCTTCATCGCCACCAAAAATTTGTATGCCTATAGGTCGCTCATAATCAAATATATCCAACTTTTGTCGGCTCTTTATGGCATCTCGGATCAAGCCTTCCGAAGAGATAAATTCGGTGTACATCATGTCTGCTCCATTGGCTTTGCAAACTATCCTAAAAGGTGGGTCGCTCACATCTTCCATAGGAGCCAGTAGGAGGGGAAATTCGCCGAGATCTATTTTACCAATTTTTACCACTGACTTAACTTTAATATATTGCGAACAAAAGTAAGCAAAATGAAACTAAGTAACTATTTAAGAGAAACCCTTTGGCTGCAATATTTCAGCAAAATTTTGATTTTAATTGGAATGGTGTTGGTATTTGGAGGCCTTGGCGCCTTTTTGTCAAATATTATTTGCTTGCAAGTTTATGGGGTTGATTTTACCTCTTTTGATTTTAATTCAATTAAAAAGGAGGATGCCAATATTATTGCTGCACTCAAAGTATTTCAAACGCTTGGTGGGGGCATTGGCATGTTTTTGATCCCAGGCCTGCTGTTTCCAAAAGTAATTAACTATGATATAAATACTATGGTGATGTATGCTAGGAAGCCAGCGGCTTACCAGATATTAACCGCTTTGGTTTTGGTTTTCATAACTATTCCTGCAATTTCTTGGTTGTATCAAATCAATCAAGACATGAAATTTCCAGAAATGTGGAGTGATTTTGAAATGCGAATTCGTGCCATGGAAAATCAGGCAGCTGCCTTAACAAAGGTATTTGTTTCAGCAGATACCATTCCTATGTTGCTCCTCAATATTTTTGTGGTAGCCTTGGTTCCAGCTATTTGCGAAGAAGTATTCTTTAGAGGTATTTTACTACAATATACTAGGTATATATTCGACAAAGAGTGGGTTGCCATTATCATATCTTCATTGGTATTTAGTGGTTTCCATGGCCAGTTTTATGGTTTTTTGCCAAGGTTTGCATTGGGTATTGTGCTTGGTTTTGTTTTTCTGAAAACTGCAAGCATCTACCCACCATTGATCCTACATTTTATTAATAATGCCATGGCAGTTTTGATGGTTTATTGGGGGCCACATTTACCCACAATTGCTATTTTCAGTGAAAATTATGTGTTTAACTGGTATTGGGTAATATTGTCGTTTGCGGCAAGTATTGGCATATGCTATTGGTTACAGTGGTATTTTAAGCAATCGTTGTATACCCAATTTAAAAGAAAATAATTCTACATTCTTGAACTTTGCTTTTTAATAGTTGATAATTTTATCTCATTAATTATTGCATTGTAAGCACCTTTGTGGCAAGATTGATATCAATCGCTCTTATTAAATTAAATTTACACGGTAAAATGGAAGGATGGGTTAGGATTTATAAATCAACAAACGCAATAGATGCGGAAATGGTGAAGGCCATGTTAATTGATCAAGGTATAGAAGCTGTAGTAATTAATAAAATTGATAGCAGTTACCTATTTGGCGAAGCCTCTGTTTATTGTAAAAATGAAGAGGAAGCAATGGCTTTAGCATTTATCAATGTAAACCCTACGGATATCCATGAATAATTTTACCCAGCGAATATTAACAGGCGCAATTTTTGTGATAACCATTGTGGCATCTACTGTTGCCAATGAATGGAGCTTTTTCTTGTTGCTCTTCGCAATTAATTTTTTGTGCTTATTGGAGTTTTTTGAGTTGATGTTGCCCGATAAAAATTGGATTGAAAAATACCTTGGTGTGATTGCAGGAAGTGTGATCAATATTATGTTTGTATTTATCATCCGAGGCGATTTATCACAGGGGTGGTTTTATCATTTGATACCTGTTTTTATGCTGATGTTTATTATCAAGTTATTTGAAAATACGGGTAGAGAATTTGATACCTTAGCCTTTCAAGTTTTGGGTATAGTATACATTTGCTTGCCATTGAGTATGTTAGGTGATTTTGGTTATTTTAACGCCATCAATTATAGCTATTCATTGCCATTAGGCTTCTTTATTTTGCAATGGAGCAGCGATACTTTTGCTTATTTGGTTGGTCGTAAATTTGGCAAACACAAATTATTTGAGCGCATTAGCCCTAAAAAAACATGGGAAGGTAGCATTTGCGGTTTGATCCTAACCGTTGCGATGGGCTATTTATTATCTAGGTTTTGGGATGACATTAGCTCGTTTGATTGGATGATGGTAGCGGGAATTATTGTTGTTTTTGGAACTTTTGGTGATCTCACAGAATCTTTGTTGAAACGTAATTTAAATATCAAAGACAGTGGTACTATTTTGCCCGGTCATGGCGGAATATTAGATCGTTTTGATGGTGTTTTCCTCTCAATTCCAGCTGTTTATTTTTATTTATTGTTAAGCAATTAGGTAAATCCCTTGTCTATTGTCCATTGTTCTTGGGCTAAACACTGCGCACATCTGTCTATAAATTCCAATTTGTACCTTTTTATTTTAAAAAAAATAGTTACGTTTGCCCCACCTAACTAATAACAATTAACTCTATGTCAGGCAAAGAAAATGTAATTAAACATAGCTCAGAAAATCCTTTTGAATCTATGATGTCGAGATTTGACGAAGCAGCAAGTATTATCGGTTTGGATGATAGCGATTACCAAGTATTAAAATCACCTCAAAAAACTGTAATTGTAAGTATTCCAGTTATGATGGATAATGGAAAAGTTCGTGTATTCGAAGGTTTCCGTGTAGTTCACAATTCAAATTTAGGTCCATCAAAAGGTGGAATTAGATACAGCATGGATGTTCATTTAGATGAGGTAAAAGCCTTAGCCGCTTGGATGACTTGGAAATGTGCGGTTGTTGGTATTCCTTATGGCGGCGGTAAAGGTGGTATCAAATGTGATCCACGTAGCATGAGCAAAGGTGAGTTGGAGCGCATGACCCGTGCTTATACCGATTTAATGGTAGATGTATTTGGTCCAGATAAAGATATTCCTGCTCCAGACATGGGTACTGGCCAACAAGAAATGGCTTGGATCATGGATGAGTACTCTAAGTTGGTTGGTCATAATTCGCCTGCAGTTGTAACCGGTAAACCATTGGTTTTAGGTGGTTCGTTGGGCAGGGTGGAAGCAACAGGTAGAGGTGTAATGGTTTCAACCAGATCCGCTTTGTCTAAATTAAAAATCAATCCAGTTGGGGCAACTACTGCTGTTCAAGGATTTGGTAATGTAGGCTCAATCTCTGCCAAACTATTGGCTTCACAAGGAATGAAAGTAGTAGCTATTAGCGACGTAAGTGGTGCATACTATAACGCAGATGGCATTGATGTAGATGCTGCCATTGTTTACAGAGATAGTAACAACGGAACCTTAGAAGGTTACAAAGGCGGTTCAAAAATTACCAATAGCGAAATATTGGAATTAGAGGTTGATGTATTGGTACCTGCTGCAATGGAAGATCAAATCACCCATGAAAATGCAGATAGAATTAAAGCTAAAGTAATTGTTGAAGGTGCCAATGGCCCAACTTCTGCAAGTGCCGATGCTATTTTGAATAAAAAGGGTATCATGGTTGTGCCAGATATTTTGGCAAATGCAGGAGGTGTAACAGTGAGTTATTTTGAGTGGGTTCAAAACCGTTTAGGATACTTCTGGACAGAAGAGCGCGTTTACCGCAGAGCAGATAGAGTAATGAAAACTGCCTTCGAAGCGGTGTATGCTGCTTCTATCGAGCACAAGTGCAGCATGCGAATTGCTGCTTATGTAGTGGCTATTAAAAAGGTAGCTGAAGTAGAAAAATTAAGAGGTAAATTCGGTTTATAGAATCAAATATTTTAGCCACTAAGGCACAGAGGCACAAAGATTTTTTTATTTTAAATATTTAAAAACTTTGTGCCTTTTTTTAGCTTCAAAAGTTTAATCAATAACCACAGAGAACGCAGAGAAAATATCACAGAGCACACAGAGATTTTTTTATCTTAGTGAAATAGTGGAAAAAAATAAAAAAAACTCCGTGCCTTGGTGCCTTAGTGGCAAAGCAAACAAACAAACAAACATATGTTACATAGAGAAGGAAAAGCAACAATATTTATTACGTTATTATTTTTAACGGGACTCAATTACCTTATATTTTGGCTTACGCCAGATTTAGTTTGGTTGCAGAACCTCATCATTTTTGGGTCAATTGTCTTATTGGTCATCGTGTTGCAGTTCTTTCGCAATCCAAGTGTGGATGTGCCATTAAATGAAGCGCATGTTTTATCTCCGGCCGATGGAAAAGTAGTGGTGATTGAAGAAGTAGAAGAGCCTGAGTTTTTTCAAGGCAAGCGCTTGCAAGTTTCTGTTTTCATGAGCCCATTCAATGTACATGTGAACCGCAATCCAGTGAGTGGCTTTATTAAGTATTTTAAATACCATCCAGGCAAGTATTTAGTAGCTTGGCATCCAAAGAGCTCTACAGAGAATGAAAGAACCACAACCGTTATAGAAAGACCTAATGGTGTTCAAATATTATTCCGCCAAATTGCAGGTGCCATGGCTCGTAGAATTGTTTGGTATGTAAAAGAAGGTCAAACCGCCAAGCAAGGTGGTGAAATGGGTTTTATCAAATTTGGTTCAAGGGTGGATGTATTTTTGCCACTAGATGCAAAAGTGACTGTTGGTTTGAACCAAGTTGTAAAGGGTGGCGTTACTGTGCTGGCAGAAATTAAGTAGGTTTAAATGACTCAAAACTAACAAATAAGTAAAAAATTAATGTTAGTTTAATCAGAATAATTATTAAATTTGTTTATTAAACCAATTTTATAAATATGAAAAAATTATTGTTATTAGGCGCATTTGTTGCTTTTGGATATGTAGGAGTAAATGCTCAATCTGTTTCGGTTGCAGCGCAACCAAGTGCTGTTTCGGTTGCTGATATTAGTGACGACAAACCCGCTAAATCTGACAAGAAAGACAAAAAAGAAAAGAGCGAAAAGGCTTGCAAAGATGAAAAAAGTAAATCTTGCAAAACTGGCGAAAAGAAATCATGCTGCAGCGACAAAGGTCACTCAGAAGCCGCACCGGCTAAAAAAGAAGAGAGCAAATAATTGCCAAACTTCTATTGAAAATGCGTCAGTAACGAAAGTTATTGGCGCATTTTTTTTGCTTAGTTTTTAACCTTCAATTCCCAACCAGATTGCTTTGCTAATTCCATCATGGTTTGGATCATACCCATACCTTTTTTTGCAGCCTTTACTAATATAAAACTATCCATTGCCTTCTGGTAAATAAGGTTTTTGGCTTTGTGGCTCATTTTATTTCATGGTGTGAAAGACTTATATTAAATTCTATAAGCAATAGTAAGGAACATTGTCCTACCATCAGAAGGAATAATGCCTGGTCCGGGGTAGCCAGTTGCCCTTCTGGTAAAATACATGTTATTGCTCAAGTTGTTTAGCGATACTTCAAACTTTAATTTTTTTAATTGGTACGATAAACTTGCGTCCATTACATAGTATGCTGGTATAATACCTACCACTGCAGAATAACCGCCATCTATCGCGTTGGTGGCATCTGAAAATTGGTCTGATAAATAACTCAATTGAAAAGAAGCTTTCACTTTTTTGTAACCGAATCGGAAACCAGTTTTCAGATTAACATTTGGTACAAACTCAACTTGGTTTCCAACAATGCCATTGATTTCACTTTTAGTGTATTGTGAGTAGATACCAGCTAAGTTCAAAAATACAACACCACTAAAATTTTGCTGTTTTGGTTGTATTAATTTTATAACATCACCTTCTATGTATGATTCTATTCCCATCATAATGGCTGCTCCAATATTGGTTCTTAAGCGCAAAACCCTATTCAAGGCATCATAATATTGTAATTCTCCAATGCGGTTATTGTAGCTCAATAAAAAACCAGAAACATCTAGGGTAAAGTAATTGAGTTCATTCGTTCTGATCCCAAGGTCCGCGGAGTAACCACGTTCATCTTTTAAATTTGGATCAATCACTTGAGATGGATTGTTAATGCGCATATCGCTAAAAGTAATGGAACGATAGTTTTGCGAAAAATTGGCATACAACTCAAGATTCTTTTGAGGCTTGTAACTTAAGCCAATGCCTCCCAACAAAAAGCGCCTCCCATTCACCCTCGATTCATAGGTGCTGTTGGCACTAATTATATTTCCTGCCAAGTCTCTAAATATGGTTTTATAATAGCCATCGGCATTGGTATGGATATATTCAAAACGAATACCTGGAGTGATAGAAAAATTCTCTGTAACGTAAATAATATTTTCTATAAAAAGGGATACATTTTGGTTCGGAAAAGTATAGTCACTTTCAATGCCTTGTTGGGTATTTGCAAAATTGAAATTAGCATCTTTTCCCTTACTTCCAATGCCTTGTACACTGTGGTTATAACCATTGTAGTACCTGGCACCTGCTAAAAATACCAATGCTTTATTTTGGGTATAATATCGTTTTAAATACCTAGCCTCAACGCCATAGTTTTTAAAGTCTCCTTTTATCAAATCACGGTCGCCATTGTTATCAATAGTGGCAACTCTGTTTGGTCTAAAGCCAACAGAATACCTATGAGCCAATAAACCAAATAGGCGAATATTTATTTCATTACTGGCATTTAGTTTATAATCGTAATG
>CANKQY010000094.1 GCA_947485745.1 Bacteroidota bacterium | reverse complement strand
CCTATTGAGGTCGTCTCTTTGCTCCACATGACCTTGAACCAAGCCGCAATCCAATAAGATTTTGGTGCCTTTGGGTGTGGTAATTAAATGTTTACTGCCAGTTACCATTCCTGCAGCGCCATAAAACTGTATATTCATCCAGAAATATGGTTAAAATTACAAGCAACTCAAAAATTTTCATTCAATTAAAAATGAAAAAAAAATTATCCACCAAACTCACATACATTTGTTGATTACATTATAATATTGTTTTTTGCAATACAATTAATTAGAACAAGTAAACATGCATTTAGCCATCGCCGGAAATATTGGGTCAGGTAAAACCACCTTAACTACATTGCTTTCTAAGCATTATAAGTTTGAGCCACACTATGAAAATGTGGAAGACAATCCTTATATCTCTGATTTTTATGAGGACATGCAGCGTTGGAGTTTCAACTTGCAGATCTTCTTTTTAAATTCTAGGTACAATACTTTGCTGCAATTGCAGAAATCAAAAAAGAACATCATTCAAGATAGAACCATTTATGAGGATGCGCATATTTTTGCACCTAACTTGCATAGCATGGGCCTCATGAGCACCCGCGATTTTGAAACTTATGAGAAGATGTTTGATTCTTTAAGCCAAACAGTAAAGCCACCAGATTTATTGGTTTACCTCAGGGCGTCTATTCCACATTTGGTAAATAATATCCAAAAACGTGGTAGAGATTATGAAGATAGCATTCGCTTAGATTACTTAAAAAGATTGAATGAGCGCTACGAAGGTTGGATCAGTGGATACAAGCCTAAGCATTTGATTATTGAGGTTGACGACATGAACTTCGCAGAAAATGCCGAACAGCTTGGATTAATCATTTCGCGCATTGAGGCGGAGATGAATGGGTTGTTTTAGCAATTTGCTTCTGGCACCTAGCCTCTAGCTTCTAGCTTTTTGTTTTTGACTTTTTGATTGAATGCTATTTTTTTATCGTTAAGTTGAGCTAATGGCCAGAAGCTAAATGCCAGCAGCCAGTTGCCAGCAGCCAGCAGCGGCCTTCTACAAATTTCCTGTTCTGCCGCCGTCTACTGGGATGTTGATTCCGGTGACGTATGCTGCGTAATCACTTGCTAGGAAACAAGCTGCATAGGCAATTTCATCTGGTTGTGCAAACCTGTTCATAGGAATTTCTGATAGCATTTCTTTGTTAACTTCGTCAATGCTTTCGTTTTGTTTTACTGCTTTTCCTTCAATAATTTGTTTTAACCTATCTGTCCCCGTTGCGCCAGGTAAAATGTTATTCACGGTAATGCCCATTGGCGCTAATTCTGCAGCCAATGTTTTACTCCAATTGGCAACTGCTCCTCTGATAGTATTGGATACACCTAATCCTTTCAAAGGAATTTTTACGCTGGTAGAAATGATGTTAATGATACGTCCAAAGCCATTTTGTTTCATGCCGTTTACCACGCCTTGAACCAAATAATGACTGCTAATTAAATGTGTATTGAAGGCGTTTACAAACTCTTCTTCTTTGGCACCTATGGCTGGTCCCGGACTTGGACCGCCGCTATTATTAACTAATATGTGGTAAGTATAATGTGCTTGAATCTTGGTTTCAATGGCTGCCTTAACTTGTTCTGGTTTACTAAAATCTGCTACTAAAAAATCGTGCTTTTGACCTTCGTTACAAGGAAGGTCTCTTATAACTTTTTCAAGCAATTCACCATTTCTGGCCATCATGGTTACGTTGGCTCCCAACAGCGCAAATTGTTTGGCAATAGCAAATCCAATGCCTTTGGTGCTACCACAAACTAGGGCATTTTTACCTTTTAAGTCAATATTCATGTGGCAAAAATAGGCATCGACTCAGATATTTAATAAATAAAAATACCTGCATGGCCAAAATGTATCAATCAATGCCACAAACCTATTAAATTGCGCCATGCATTTTTTGTACCCAACTTTTTTATATGCACTAATTTTAACTGCCATTCCTATTATTATTCATTTGTTTAATTTTAGGCGTTACAAGAAAATTATATTTAGTGATATTCGTTTTTTAAAACAGCTTAACGAGCAAAATAAGAAACAGCAAACGATTAAAAATTGGCTCATTTTATTAGCAAGGATATTATTTATTACTTGCCTTGTTTTGGCATTTGCCCAACCTTTTGTCCCAAACAAAGAAACCACTTTTAAAGGTGGTAAATATTGGGTAAGCATCTATGTAGATAATAGCTTTTCAATGGAGGCTATGGGCAAAGGGGGTAGCCTTTTGGATCAAGCAAAAGAAAAGGCAGAAAAAATTGCTCAATCCTATAAGGCAACAGATCAATTTCAATTGTTAACCAATGATTTTGAAGGCAAGCACCAACGTTTGGTTAACCAACAAGATTTTCTTCAAATGTTAGAGGAGGTTAATGTTTCTTCTGCACATCGCAATATCAGTCAAATTAAGGCTAGGCAAAATGCATTGAATGATCAGGTTGGCTTGGGTTCAGGACGCTATTATTGGATTAGCGATTTTCAGAAAAACATGGATGCTACTAAGTGGGTAAATGACTCATTGAATAATACCTTTTTAGTTCCTATGCTAGGGAATCAATCGCAAAATGTATGGATAGATTCTGCTTGGTTTCCTGATCCATTATTGAAACTTGGCGGACAAAATAAAATCAAATTCGTTATTCGAAATAGTAGTGAAACAAATTTCGAAAGTCAGGCAGTAGTGCTTAAAATAGATGGCATTCAAAAGGCAATTCAAAACATTAGTTGCTCTGCAGGTGAAAAAATAGAGGCAGAGATTAACTTTACCTTAAAAGATTATAATTGGCATGAGCTTCATTTGGGCATCACAGATTTTCCAATTGTATTTGATGATCATTATTATTTGGCGGCTAAGGCTAAAGCTTTTGTAAATGTATTGCTAGTAAATGATGCTTCCAATGAAGAAAATATCAATAAGGTATATTCGCTTGATTCATTTTACCATTTAAAGGAAGTAAACATTAGGCAACTAAATTTTGCTCAATTCAGCAGCCAATCTTTAATTATTTTAAACCAACCGGTTTCTTTGGGTTCAGGCTTGAACCAAGAATTAATAAAATTTATAAAAGGTGGTGGAACCTTATTATTTATTCCCTCTGCTGCGCCAAGCGATTTATTTAGCATTCAAAGTTTATTGGTTCAAACCGGCATAAACCTTGGCGGCTTGCAGAAACAAACCTTGTCAGTTAACAGCATAGAAACCAAAGATCCCATTTTTGATAAGGTGTTTTCAAAAGTACCCGAATTGGCTAATTTACCGCAATGTACCCAATATTGGCAGTTAAGTGGCGCTAATTCAAGCTATAGAAAAATCATGAGTTTGGGCAATGATTTTCCGTTTTTGGTGAGGAGTAAATTGGGATTAGGGAATTGTTATGTTTTGGCAAGCTCCATTAATAAAAGCAGCTCCAACTTTACTCAAAATCCGCTTTTTGTGCCTTTTATGCTTAACCTACCTTTACAAACCAAATTAAATTTACCTGCAAGCTATACCCTCGCAGATCAGAGCAGTTTTAATTTTGAAGCCAAAGACATACAAAAAGTATTGTCGCTACAAATGGATAAGCAAGAATTTTTGGTGGAAGTACAAATAAGAGAGGGGAATGGCTTTGGTAAATTAAATGGTCAATTTAAAAAAGCAGGTGTTTATACCTTGCAAAATGGAGCAGATGTATGGTCAAAATTGGCCTTCAATTACCCAAGAGATGAATCTGAACCTGGTTTTATGGATCCACAAGAATTGGCGAAAAAGATAGATGCAAGTGCCTTAGATAAAGACATTTCATTGCTAAAAAGTAAAATCGACCAAGAAATGAATGGTACCCAATATTGGTTTTATGCCATGTGTTTTGCCTTGGTTTTCCTTTTGGTGGAGGTAGGCCTAATCATTTGGTGGAAGTAATTCAAATACCAGGAATTATTGAGAAAAAGTGCAATGATTAAAAAAAAATATTACATTTGCTTTATATCAAATTAGAGAGCAATTCTTTCTCGGATGAAGTTATTAATAAGCAACGCCCAAGTTTGTGATATTCAGTCGCCATTTCATGGCAAAATTTGTGATATTTTAGTCAGTGGAGGAGTTATTGAACAGATTACTGTTTCTTCAAAAAAAGCGAATGGCATTGAGTTAAAGGCCTCAAAACAGCTCAATGCAAAAGGGCTTCTATTATTCCCAGGCTTGTTTGACATGAGGGCAGATTTCTGCGATCCAGGCAATGAACACAAAGAAACCCTACAATCTGGCGCCAAGGTTGCCTTGGCCGGAGGCTTCACAGATGTGGCAGTTTTGCCTTCTACCGTCCCAGCTCGCGATTCTAAAATTGGCATTGATTATGTTGTAAAGCAAAGCAACAATTTACCTATCAACTTGCATCCTTATGGCTGTTTGAGCCAAAACAGAGATGGTGTAGAAATGGCTGAATTGTACGATATGAAATTGGCTGGAGCAGTTGGTTTTACTGATGGAAACAGGCCTATTTCCAATTCAGGTTTATTACTCAGAACGCTGATATACAATAAAATTTTTAATGGCTTAACCCTAATTTTAGCTGATGATGCAAATATTAGTGCAGGTGGCAAAATGCATGAAGGCGATACCAGCACGGTTCTAGGATTAAAAGGCATTCCTTCATTATCTGAAGAAATAATGATTCAGCGCGATATTGAATTGGTTAAATACAGCGAAGGACGTTTGCATTTTTCTGCCATCACTGCAAAAGGTTCTGTTGAGATCATCAGGAAGGCTAAAAAGCAGGGACTAAAAATTACCGCTGATGTTGCCTTTGCCAATCTTTGTTTTGCTGATACTAATTTGTTGGAATACGATGCCAATTTTAAGTTGGTACCGCCATTGAGGTCTAAATTAGATCAAAAGGCTTTATGGGATGGCGTTCAAGATGGAACCATTGATGCAATTGTGAGCAATCACTTGCCTCAAAATAAAGAAAACAAAGAAGTAGAATTTGAATATGCCCAACCTGGTATGATTTCATTGCAAGTTTTGCTTCCAATTTTATTGGCCAATAAACCTGCAGCAGTAGAATTATCAAGTGTAGTTAGGGCGCTAAGTGCAGGCCCAAGAAACTTATTAGAATTACCTAAGATTATTATTGAGAAAGGTGCTGTGGCTAGTTTAACTTTGTTTAATAGCAACAAATCATGGGTCTTTAACAATAATTTTTCTAAATCTGAAAATACTCCCTTTATTAAACAAAAAATTCAAGGAGCAATAGTCCATGTGGTATGTAAAAATGCTCTTTATAACAATTAATTATGTCGCAACTCATTCCTTCTCAAATAGCCGTAGAACAAAGTTTACATGCTATACTAGTAAACTTTAATGGCAAGCAAGATATCACAGTTTTATTCAATGAATTAAGTGGTATTATTTTTAATGAAGAAACAGAATTTATTGATAGAAGTACACAATTAGACAGCTGGATAGAGCAGCATACAGAACAAGCAGAATTGGCGGATATTTTATTCGATTTACTGATGGTACAGTTTCTTTCAGCCGAGTTGCATGATGAAGAATATTTTGACTCTCCAGAATGGAATGAAATTGAAAATAAGACCCTTGATAAAGGTTCAGAAATGTTGAACTTATTTCTTTATTTGAGTGAAGCCAAAGAAACAGAAGTAGATATTACCATGGAAGATTTCTTAAATGAATTTTTGCTGGTAGGAGAGGATGAATTTCAAGATGAATACCGAATTTACGAGAGCCTAATTGTAAATGAAGACTTGCTAGATGCTGATTTAGCAGGAATCAGAGCCATTCAAAAATCAGTGAAGGAAGAAACTGGTTTGCAGGCTTATTTTGTTTCATTGGTATTGTTTTTTCAGTTTATTGAGGATGGAATTGAATTAGCAGAAGTAGCGGAAGTTTTATCACCATTCGAATCTGCTATTCTCCATGGTATGATTGCTTTTAATGAAAACTAGCATAAAAAAAATAATATGGAACCACAAGCTACAGCCAACAAATGGCAAATTATTATTAAATTTAGCCTTATTTATGCTTTAATTACAATTGCTTTAGACCTTGTTTTATACATACTTGATTTGCAGAATAAGATGAGTGTGCTGAGTACAATTGTATTAATTGTAACCACCTTGGGTTCTGTTTATTTTGGAGTTATTTCAATAAGAGATAATGTGATGAATGGATTTATTACATACGGCCATAGTGTAAGTACTGGTTTGCTCATCAGTTTATTTGCAGGATTAATTGTTACGGTTTACACCTATTTTTTTGAAAGCTTTATTGACCCAGAATTTATGCAAAACATCATCAACCAGGCTAAGCGCGATATGATTGAAAGAGGCGAGAATGAAGAAAATATTGAAAGGGCAATAGGCATGATAAGTAAGATGAACAAGCCATGGATATTTGCCTTAATGGGACTTTTAGGTCAGTTATTCTATGGATTAATTGCCTCACTTATTATTTCAAATTTTACCAAACGTATTGATCCAGATAGTTCTTATAATTCTTTGAGCAATAATTAATGATTGATTCTAACATAGCAATTTCGGTAGTTATCCCTTTTCTCAATGAGGAAGAGTCTATTCCTGAGCTTTTAGCTTGGATAGAGCGAGTAATGGATGAAAATAAATTCACCTATGAAATTTTACTCATAGATGATGGCAGTAACGATAATTCTTGGAAAATTGTTGAACAAAATCGCCAAAGAAACTCCAGAATCAAGGCCATAAAGTTTAGGAGAAATTATGGTAAATCTGCCGCACTCAATGTTGGCTTCCATGCCGTATTGGGTGATGTAGTCATTACCATGGATGCAGATATGCAAGATAGTCCGGATGAAATCCCAGCCTTATACCGCATGATAGTTGAAGAAGGTTATGATATTGTTAGTGGTTGGAAAAAGAAACGGTTTGATCCAATTACCAAAACCATTCCAACCAAGTTTTTCAATGCAGTTACGCGTTCTATTTCTGGTATTCCTTTACATGATTTTAATTGCGGACTAAAAGCATACCGCCAAGAGGTGGTTAAGTCTATTGAAGTTTACAATGAAATGCACCGCTATATTCCTGTTATTGCTAAGTGGGCTGGTTTCAAAAAAATTGCCGAAAAGGAAGTTCAGCACAGAGCACGTAAATATGGTTCAACCAAATTTGGTGGCATCTCACGTTTTATCAATGGCTTTCTAGATTTACTCACCATATTCTTTGTTTCCAAATTTGGCAAAAGACCCATGCACTTTTTTGGTGTTTGGGGCACGCTCATGTTCATATTTGGTTTTATGGGTGCCTTGTATATTGGCTTAGAAAAAATTTACCTCATCTATAATGGTGATATCATTCCAAGAAATATTACCGATCAACCCTTGTTCTTTTTATGCTTGGTTGCCCTTATTGTGGGTTCACAATTATTCTTAGCTGGTTTTATTGGTGAAATGATATCAAGAAATGCCACAGAGCGAAATGTTTATGGCATTACCAAACGCTTAGGTGTTGATGAGTAAGAAAAAAATACTAATTGTTGGTCCTGCCTTCCCCCTCAGAGGTGGACTTGCCACTTATGATGAACGTTTGTGCAGAGAGTTTATAGCTCAAGGCCATTCCTGCGAAATTCTGAGTTTCTCCTTGCAATATCCCAAGATTTTGTTTCCTGGCAAAACGCAATTTTCGACTGATCCAAAACCAAATGATATAGTTATAAATAGTGCCATTAATTCTATCAATCCATTAAACTGGATATTGGTTGGTAATAAGTTTGCGAAACAAAAATACGACCTGGTTATTTTTAGGTATTGGATGAGTTTTATGGCTCCAGCTTTTGGCACCATTGCTCGCTTGTTAAAAAAATCTGGTACTAAAATTGTGGCTATTACTGATAATATTGTTCCTCACGAAAAGCGTTTTTTTGATACTGCCTTTACCAGCTATTTCCTAAATGCTTGCGATGGATTTTTAAGCATGTCTAAAGAAGTGCAAGCCCAAGCCCAAGCATTGCAACCCAATAAAAAAGTAGCGTATGTGGCACACCCCATGTACGATATGTTTGGTGCCGCTATTGAAAAAAACAAGGCCAAAGAAATACTGGGGCTTGATCCTAATTTCAATTACCTCTTATTTTTTGGGTTCATAAGAAAGTATAAAGGTTTGAACCTATTGCTAGAGAGTTTTGCCAAATTGGATAGGCAGCAACTAAAAGTAAAATTGATTGTTGCCGGTGAGTTTTATGAAGCTTCGGAGCCATACTTAGATAAAATAACTCAATTGGGATTAACGGATGATGTTGTTTTAAAAACAGATTTTATTCCCAACCCAGAGGTGGCCAAATATTTTTCGGCGGCCGATATGGTGGTGCAAACTTATTTAAGTGCCACGCAAAGTGGGGTCACCCAAATTGCTTATTATTATAATAAACCCATGCTGGTAACAGATGTGGGTGGCTTGGCAGAGTTAGTTCCAACAGGCAAAGTTGGCTATGTATGCCCTCAAGATTCATCACAAATTGCCAATGCCATTTCCGACTTCTACCAAAACCAACGCGAGGCAAATTTTGTGGCCGGTGTAGCCTCCGAAAAAGCCAAATTTACCTGGGAATATTTAACCCAAGAGCTGTTTTCAATTTAATTAATTGATATTCTGTATTTTAAGTAAAATTAATTCGTTTTTAAAATTTTAATTGACTGAATTTGACTTAATTCAGTCAGTATGTTGACTGAATTTAACTTAATTCAGTCAGTATGTTGACTGAATTACATATATTCATGTTGGAATGTCTAATTTGTAAATTCATATTCGACCCAGAATGGGTCGTATGTTTACAGGGAAAATTACGTCCTATAGACATGTGACCCCGAAGGGGTCAAATATAAAACACTCTCGTAAAACCACAATTATTTGCATTGAGATTGCATTTTCAAATTATTCCCCTACCTTCGCATCCCCTGAAAAGGGAAAATCTAAAGGAAAGGAGGTGCACATAATAT
>CANKQY010000093.1 GCA_947485745.1 Bacteroidota bacterium | reverse complement strand
TCTTGCAGGGTTATTAATGCATGTAACAATGCTTCAGGTCTTGGCGGACAACCAGCTAAATATACATCTACCGGAATTACGTGGTCTGCGCCCTTTACCACTGAATAGGTATTGTAAAAAAATGGACCGCCACTGGTTGCGCAAGCGCCCATTGCTATTACATATTTAGGTTCAGGCATTTGATCAAATAAACGCTTGAGTACGGGCGCCATTTTGTTTACAATGGTACCGGATATAATGATTACATCCGCTTGGCGAGGTGATGCCCTGAACACCTCAAATCCAAACCTAGAAAAATCGTATTTAGCAGAGGCTACGCTCATCATTTCAATGGCACAACAAGAGGTTCCAAAAACCAATGGCCATAAGGAGTTGGATCGAGCCCAATTAATCACATCATCTAAAGAACTTAATAATATGCCACCACCGGGTGTTTCGTGAATGGTGCCAGGAAATGGCGTGCTTGGTTCGCTTACTTTTACATCCATTTTAATGCTCCTTTTTTGTGGGCGTATAAAAATCCCATGAATAAGATAAAAATGAAGACCATTATCTCATATAGAGCAATCATGCCCACCTTTTTTGCAACCACTGCCCAAGGGTACATGAATACCAGCTCAACATCAAAAATAAGAAAAATGAGGGCAAACAAATAATAGCCTACATTGAATTGATTCCAGGGTGAACCTTCAGTGGGAATGCCACATTCATAGGTTTCACCTTTTTGAGGATTGGTGCTTCCTTTATTTAAAAATTTAGCAACGGCCAGGCCGCCTGCAGAGAAGGCAACGGCTGCAAAAATGAGCGCAATTAATGAACCTGATCCCATATTTATTTTTTACAAATTTTATTTCTTTCTTACCAAAGATGCAATAAAAATACCTTGTTTTCAAGTGATAGTTTACATTTAGTATTTGAAACAAGAATTATGATTTTTGAAGGAATAGCATTTACCAAATATAAAATTAGTAAAAATTTAGCTTTTTGAACCAATTTTTCTAAAAAATAAAATAAATTTTTTTTGGGTACACAATGAGGTTCGATGGGTGGATTCAAAAAATGAGATTGAATAGATTTACTTATTATAGAGATTTTTTAATTGGAAATTGGTTGGTTCAGGCAATAAAACCCAGTATAAAAAACAATCCTTAATTGGTAGTATATGGAATCCTGCCTAAAATAGATCTCCCCAATGTTATTTCATCGGCATATTCTAGTTCACCTCCAACGGCAATACCCCTAGATATGGTGCTTATTTTTACTTGTAGTGGTTGTAGCTTCCTCGATAAATAAAAAACAGTGGTGTCTCCTTCCATATTTGCACTCAAGGCCATAATAATCTCCTTCGCTTCCACTTCCTTTACCCGCTTTAGCAAACTTTCTATTTTTAGTTGCTCTGGACCAATACCTTGAATAGGGTTAATTAAACCACCTAAAACATGGTAAGTGCCGTAAAACTGATTGGTGTTTTCAATGGCCATCACATCTCGCAAATCTTCTACCACACAAATGCTCTGTTGATCACGCTTAGGATTATTGCAAATATTGCAATATTGGGAATCGCTCACATTGTTGCATCGCTCGCAAAACCTAATTTCTTTCCGCAATTTAATAATGGCTTCTCCCATTTTGGTAACTTCTGTTTCTTCCTGTTTCAATAAAAACAATACCATTCGTAGGGCAGATTTCTTGCCAATGCCAGGAAATTTGGATAATTCGTTTACAGCCTCTTCTATGAGTGCAGATGGATAATTCATGCGTGTACAATATTAGTAGAATTGTGACTAATATGTTTCAACAGATCTGTATTTTTACCCACCTTTTTATTTAACATGATAGACTTAAAATTAATCTGCCAACAAGCTTGTACTATTGCCAAAGAGGCCGGAGTACTTATAAGAACCGAGAGAAAAAACTTTTCTATGGGTGCGGTTGAAATAAAAAGCTTTAACCAACTGGTAAGTTATGTTGATAAATCTGCTGAGGAACTATTGGTAAAAGGCCTGCAACAAATATTGCCCGAAGCCGGTTTTATTACCGAAGAACAAACCATTGCTACAGAACAAAAAGAGTGGATGTGGATCATCGACCCTTTGGATGGAACCACCAATTTTATTCATGATTTACCTGTTTATAGTGTGAGCATTGGTTTATTGCACCAAAATAAAATTAAAGTAGGGGTTGTTTATGAAGTTAACCACGATGAATTGTTTTATGCTTGGCAGGGTGGGGGAGCTTGGCTTAATGGGAGGGCTATTCATGTAAAAACCAATACAGAGTTAGGCAAATCATTGCTTGCAACCGGCTTTCCCTATTATGATTTTAAAGCCATGGAGCAATACCTCAACACCCTAAAATATTTCATGAAAAGTACCCAAGGAATGCGCAGAATGGGCAGTGCCGCAGTAGATTTAGCCTATACCGCTTGTGGTCGTTTCGATGGTTTTTTTGAATATGGCTTAAGTCCTTGGGATATTGCTGGTGGTATTTGTTTAATTGAAGAGGCGGGAGGTATTGTTACCGATTTTGAAGGCAACTCAAATTGTCATTTTGGTAAAGCGATCATTGGTGCCTCTTCTGCCATTTACCCCGAATTTTTTGCCGTAGTTTCCGAAAATTTAGGTCAGAAATAGCGTTATTTTTTCCTAATCAGCATCATGCCATCTCTGAGTGGCAGCAACATGCAATCAACTCTTGGATCGGCCCGAACCTTTTTGTTAAAGGCATCTAGCAGCCGGGTGTCTTTGTCTTTGTCCAGTGATTTTTCATCAACTACTTTGCCACTCCACAAAACGTTGTCGGCAAGCATCATTCCCCCGGGACTAAGCTTGTCTATCACCAAATCAAAGTATTTTGAGTAGCTAGCTTTATCGGCATCTATAAATACCAAATCAAAAGTTTGTGGCAAAGTGCGAATGATTTGATAGGCATCACCAATGATCATTTGAATCTTAGTTTCAAAGCCTGCTTCTTTTATATAATGATGAACCATGTCTTCTAATTCTGGGTTCACATCTATGGTTATTAACTTGCCGCCTTCTGCCAAACCTTCTGCTAAGCACAGGGCAGAGTAGCCCGTATAAGTACCTATCTCTAAAATATTTTTGGGTCGAACCAAAGCGCTAATCATAGACAAAAACCTACCTTGTAAATGGCCGCTCAACATACGTGGTTGCAGCACTTGCGCATGTGTGGCACGGTTTAGTTTTTTAAGAACTTCGGGTTCCTCAGAACTGTGCAATTCACAGTATGCTTGCAAGGCCTCAGCTAAAAATTCCATAACTATTGTATTGTATAACGTACCGAAAACCCGCCCGTAGTAATTATCGTTGGGAATGAATTAGAGGTATATGGATTTGTTTTTCTGCGGTCATAGAAAATCCTTAACATCAACTTTTCATTGATCATGTAATCTATGGTAGGCTTAGTACTAATTACCCGCTGACCAGATACAGGCTCACTTGTTGGCCTGTCGAGGTTTTGTACCAATGTTTGGTTTTCTCTAATGGTAAAATCAAACCTAAAACTAATATCATTATTCACCATTTTCTTTCGTCCTCCTATGGTAAAAGGTAATACTAATTTGTTGGTTCTATAACCAACACCAAAAACAAATTCTTCACCTCTTTGCTCATTTAATTGTCTATTTCCTAAGGCTAAATTTAAGGTTCGGTCTTTGTTGTATTTAAAACTGGTTGTAATATTATTAACCAAAGTAACGTCAATGCCAATGAGTGGTCCAAATCTTTCTGTGAGCGATATTTGCCTAATAACGTAAGACGGCGCAAAGTCGTTGCTAATTGTGGTATTTCGGGCAGTATCCATCACAGTTTGGAAGCCCGCAACATTGTAATTACTTTGATAAGATGATTGCACATTTACATTGGATGCATATTCTTTTATCGATTTCAATTTGCTCAATCCGTTGTAAGATATTTTCCAATTTGGAATAGGAATATTTTGAAAAGGAGTGAGCGCAATACTTGAAGTTGAAACTCCTCTGTAGGCCGAAAGAAATGCAGGAATTAATACGTCTTGTTGGTATGGACCATAGCCTTCAGGAAATGAATCGCCCAATATTGGAATTCCTTTTTCTTGTGCCAATCTTTTGGCTATATCATAACGGTTATTTTCAAATTGTTTAAATACTTCGGTAACACCATTCTTGTCTTCTTTTGAAAAAGCTGTTCTAATGATACTGGTTGTAATGCTATAACTTCCCATTTCCATTGGCGTTCCAAAATCCCTATAAACATTGCTGTCTTCATCAAATCGGAAATAAGCTGTTAAACTTCTTGAGTATGTTTTAGAAGCATTCAATTCAATTCTAAAATCCTCAATAGGCTCAAGCTGCGCCCTAGCTGTCATTGCCTCTTGGTAATTTTGAACATAAGGATTTACTATGCGTGGGTCTTTGCTGATCCAACCTTTGTCTGCTGCCTTGAACCTAAAATTAGGATCTTGCATGCCAAAAATAAAGTCGGCACCTGGCGCTCCATTATCAAAATTTTGTCCAAAATATTGTGGTTTAGGATAAAATCCTGGTAAGGCTGTTCCTCTTGTGGTGCTGTATGTTCCACCCGCATTTTTAACCATGGTTAATAGCCTCACTGGAATTGAAATCCACATTGGATATTTATCTCTGGTTTTATCTTCTTTCTCTTCTTTTACTTTCTTACCTTTTTCAAGTTGCTGTTGTTGTTTGGGCTTAGGTGCAGAGGCTTGTTTTGGGTTGGTGATTTTTCTATAAGCAGCAAATTTATTGTAGAACTGCACAAAGTTTAAATTCAAATTCCATTGCTGTTGTTGTGAGTTTTGAATGGTATTTCCTAAGCTATCTGCCGCTGGTGGAGCTTGTAACCACTGGTAGTTAGCAGAATAGTTATAGGTAAACTGACTAACCCATTGCATGTAAGGAATTTTGTTTACAGGGATATTAAAATTGGCCCTAACTGTCTGGTCAAATTTAGTTATCCTGCCACCCTCATAAAAATTCTTCTTAATAATTGCCTGTTTCTCGGGCGTGTTTTTACTTATTTCTCCATCTGGTTCATCTACCCTTGCATCTGCTGTTGCGTTGTAATCAATTTTAATGTTTTTGCTTAAATCGTAACGCAATTCATAATACCTGCGCATGGTAAAAAGCTTATCGTATAAAACGGGTAATTTGGTTTCTCTACTGTCGTTATTTCTATTTAATAATGCTCCATACCTTCTATCTGCCTCTATTCTGAAGCCCCAGCTTGCTGGTAAATAATTAAAATTTAAATCTTTGATGAGTTCCAGATTTTTGTTTTTAATAAAATTAAATGGCGTAACAGGGTTGTTTACAAAATTGTAAGAATACCCTATCAAACCCTTATAATTCTCTACAGTATTGTACTCCAATGTTTGATTTCTTCTATACAATTTGGTATATGAATAAGTAAAATTAAAATTTTCTATATCCCACAAATAGGCTTGTTTTGACCCAACCCTATTTTTGCGTACATTGGTGAAGTTAAAGCTTTTTCGTAAACTATAATCATCGGAGGCCCTACTTATTTGGTCTCTGCGCTCTAGGTTAGTTGTTTCATCTATTTCCTTTTGAAGCTTGGTATCTGGGTTGAGTGGATTATACAATGGGCGAATGATTGTACTTCCATAAGAAAAGAAGAATGGAATGGATATACCAGATTTCTTAGGAAAAAATTTACCCAATTCAAAGTTGGTTTGAATATCGTAAATATAATTATCAGCCAAACTCCTTTCAACTAATTTTTTATCAATTCCCCCCCAGCCAACACCTTTGTAGTTACCACTCAGTTGAACATTACCAAAGTCGGCTAGCTTAGCCAAAATTCTGCCTGTTGCAGCATCTCCCCCTTGCGTGTTAAAATCTGTCATCCTTAGTTCGTTGAACCAAACTTCTGCGCATTTAGGAAGTCCGTCATCTGTATTCTCGCCTGGTCTTCTCTTTGGGTTACGCACACCCATCATCATTACTTTGAGCTGACTAAAATCTGGCATTCCCACAACGGTATAGATAGCATTTCCAACTTTTCTGCTGTAGGGAGCGGTAAAGGCAAAACTGGCATTGGTTCGAGCAATTTTTGTATTAATCATTTCCTCTAACACTATGGTCATTTCATTTTCAGATGGCCAAATTGCTGCTGGATCGCTGGCGCCGCTAGCTGTATATTTTAGAGGAATTTCAAATTCGTAATAGTTATTGGTTAAATCGGTACCAAAACGGAAAAATGCAGTTATTTCGTCATTTTTAAGATCTGCACCTTCAGCATGCACAAACATCTTTAACTTCTTGTATTGCCTCAAATCAACATTGGTGTTCTTAAATACACCTCTTGCATCACCATCTTTTAAATTACAAGTGAGCAAACTAATGGATTGCTCATTTTGCTGAATACTGTTTGGTGAGCTAAAATCAATTTCACGCTGTATGCCTGGAGGTACGACATAAATTATTGGTTTTCTTTGGCCATTCTTTTCTATATTAACGGTAGAAACTACAAACTGCGTATTGTTTGTAGGGTCAACAGGTTTATGTTCCCCACCAGCCTCTAAATTGGTTAAATACTTTCTCCAATCTGCTCTAACCAACTGCAGGGATGCAAAGCGCATCACAACAGGTTCGCTAAATCCACGCATATACATCCTAATAAATCGAATGGATTTAAAATCATTGATATCACCAACCTTGCGTTCAAACTCACGAATAGGAATTTTTAATTGATACCATTTCTCCGCTGCATAATCGCCGTTAATAAATTTAGCATTGGTAGTAAGCGTGTCTGTTACGTAATTTCTGCCTATAGTAAATGCATCTCTGGCAATTTCTACCTTATATTGAAAATATTCTTCCACGCCATTTACCGTATAGTCTTTATTCAAATCTTCATTATCTGGCATATTGGTACTTGCCGTTGGGTATGTCTCTGGAGATTGATTCACTGTTGGCGAATTGCCTTGATGTCTGTTATATTTCTTGTAGCGATCAAGCAAGCCCGCATTGGCTTTATCAAAATCGGTTCCTAAATAATAATGGTAATTATCATTCGATGGGTCTTCTTCTGCATTGATGTAAGCAGTAGAAGTTGGCCCAAATTTGTTCAATACTTTTTGCAAATATTCTTGTTGGAAAAAACTTTTTTCAGCATCATCATTCAATCCATCTAATCCTATGTCTTGGTTCTTTCTTACATCTGCATTGGCATCAAAAGCATAATTGATAACCGGAATGCGTGGCACTAATCCCCAAATGGTGGTATCTGCCTGCGATGTTTGTTCAGGCGAATTGTCTTTAGGCAGGCCATTTTCAGCCGATCTCCTGTTGTCTCTTAAAATGTCTTCCGAAATATTTCCTAGGTTCAAATAGAGGTATCCTTTATCAACGCTTGATGGCTTATCAGCAAACGGATCCATTACCCACATTTCAATGTAATCTATATTGGCTTGCTCAAAATCATTTTGGTCAATTTTACGCATAATACCACCCCAATTAGATTTGGGATTTCTTAAAGTACCATCAAGATTTAAGTCGTTGATATTATAATTATAAATTCCTTTTTCACTAGGGTAAAATGCCAAATCTAGCGTGGGTAAAGTAGTTGGTAAACCTTGTTGAATTTGCTTGTTCTTAAATACATCTTGTTGCAAAACCTCTCTGGTAGCATGAGTTGATAAGGCGGCAGGGTCTTCTTTTAAATGTTTAGGTGTAAAAGCATCATTCCTATAAAAAGTAGTTGCAATGGTATACCAAGCTAAATTGGCGCGTTTAAAGCCATATTCTAACTTGTTTAATGATACTCCTTCCGGAAAATTATCTGGCTGCCCTTGTGGTGTGCTGGCTAATGCCCATGCATTTCCCATGCGTAAATCAAATGGTGTTTCTGCTCCTTCAAAATCATCAAGGTAAGCTGTTCCGGTTTGACCCAACGATTTTTGTACACCAGGAATCAAGCGCGCATATTCACCCGAGATGGTAATATTAGATATTTCCTTTGTTTCAATAAAAGGAAGTTTGTCGATCATTTTGGTTAAAAACCTCGATTGCTTGGTAAAGGTTCCATCAAAACCAACAACAATATTGGAGATGGGTTCTTCTCCAATATTAACCTTAGGTGTTAAAGGTTTTTCATTTAAATACATAAATGTTGACCCTAAAATTAAATCTTGACTATACTTATAATCGAACCTTGCGCCTAATAAGTTCTTTTGCTGAATCTGGAACAGGTTATTGCTTTCGGATGAAACCTTAATAACTGCGCCAGAATTGAGCAAGGCTGTATTCACAATTTTTACCCTACCTAGATTATAATCAACTATGTAATCAGAATTTTCTGTTAAGGGTGCACCATTTGAGGTAACCCTAACCGAACCTCTTGGCACATTGGTTGAACCCAATGAAATTTCATTGGTGTTGGATCCTTGAAAGGTACCTCTCAAGAAAAATTTGTTGAATTGGGGCTGCTGAATAGCAGAAAATCGAGTTGAATCATACAAGGCAAAAAAGCAATAATAATATGCTAAATCTGGGTCGGTCACAAATTTTGCTTGTAAGTATTTTCCAAATGGCTCAACCATCGGAAGGAATACCCTACCTGTTTGCGAATTTACGGTAACACCTTCTACAAAGTCGAACAAACCATCCGAAACGGCTTCCAATTGGGTGTTCATTCTATCTACGTTAAATACACTTATCAAGGGTGTATTGCTTAACAAAGGCTCATTCTTTACAGGTAAATAACTCAGGTCAGATCCACTTGGGTCATCTGCATAAACCAAATTTAATCTGAAGTCTTTTGATTGTATTTGGAACGAGCCTAATGAATATACATTCTTCATCATCAAGTCCCAAATTGGCAGGTCGGGTCTAAGACTTGGGCCTTTCAGCATTTTTAAAAACAGCACCTCTGGGTTCACTGTATTTCTTGGAATATCCTGACTAAAATCTCCAACTTTAAATGGAACGCCGTTCACGGTTCCTTCAAAAGCTACTGATAAAACATCATCATTATTTAAGGCTTGGTTCAAACTGATATAACCTAAACGGGCGTTAAAAGAATATTCATTTGGACCTAATTGACGGGCAAAATTTACGACTTGGTATTGTGAAATGGGCTTTAAGCCTGTTGTTGGAAAATCTTCTGATAACTTGTTTTCAATTTGATAACTGGCCCTAAATTTTGCAGCATCTGCGGCATTACCAAATCCATTTAGGTAGGTTTGAGTATTATTGGCATCATATAAATTATTGACGCCACTCCCAACTTGAGCTCCTGTATTTACCGTCCAATATTTGTTATCTCTATGGATACTTTCGCCCATATCCGAGAAAGAAACAATA
>CANKQY010000092.1 GCA_947485745.1 Bacteroidota bacterium | reverse complement strand
TTTACCTTTGCCTTTGTGCAAGATACTTTCTACAAACAATATTTCGCCACCAACGCTTGTCCAAGCAAGGCCAGTAACAACTCCAGCTACATCATTTCCTTGGTATATTTCCTTTTCGCCTCTATCTGCACCAAGAATTTTGAGTATCATTTCAAAATCAATTTTCTTGCTGTATTTATTACTCATCACTTTCTCGCGTGCAACATGTCGGCAAACTGAGGCAATTTGTTTTTCTAATCCACGCACACCACTTTCGCGGGTATAGCCTTCAATAATTTTCTTTAAAATATCTTCGCTTAATTCAAAATCGTTCTTACCTAAACCATGGTTTTCTTTTTGCTTTGGGATCAAATATTTTTTTGCTATTTGAACCTTTTCCTCCATGGTATAACCATTGATTTCAATGATTTCCATCCTATCTAATAAGGCAGGTTGAATAGTATCTAATGAATTGGCAGTAGCAATAAACATTACATGTGAAAGGTCGTATTCAATCTCCACAAAATTATCATAGAAAGTACCATTTTGCTCTGGATCTAACACCTCTAATAATGCGCTACTCGGATCGCCTCTAAAACTATTACCCAATTTATCTACCTCATCTAAAACAAAAACCGGGTTATTGGTTTTCATCTTTTTAAGGTTCTGTATGATCCTACCTGGCATTGCACCAATATAGGTTCTTCTGTGCCCACGTATTTCACTTTCATCGCTTAAGCCACCTAAGGCAACACGTGCATATTTTCTACCAACTGCTTTGGCTATTGATTTACCCAATGATGTTTTACCTACACCTGGAGGTCCGTATAAGCAAAGAATAGGACTTTTCATGTTGTTCTTTAGTTTGAGAACAGCCAAATATTCCAAGATACGTTGCTTTACTTTTTCCAAGCCAAAATGATCATCATTCAATATTTTTTCTGCGCGTCTTAAATCAAAATTATCCTTGCTGTAATCACCCCAAGGTAGATCTAATAAAAGCTGCAAATAATTTAATTGTATGCCGTAATCTGGCGCCATGGGATTGGTTCGCCTCAAACGATCAAGCTCTTTGTTAAAAGCTTGTGCAACTTTTTCATCCCACTTTTTACCTTTAGCTAAGAGCAATAAATTCTCAATATCTCTTTCAGGCGAATCGCCGCCTAATTCTTCTTGAATGGCTTTTATTTGTTGTTGAAGGAAAAAATCTCTTTGTTGTTTGTCTAAATCGCCACGAACTTTACTTTCAATTTGGGCTTTTATTTCCGCAAATTGGTAATCTTTTTTGAGTGCTTCTAAAACTTTATGGGCACGAGTTTTATAAGGAATTTCCTCTAAAATAGCCTGTTTAACAGGTGTTTCTGAACTCAAATTAGAGGCCACAAAATTTACCAAAAAGGTAGGACTCTTTATTTTACTAACTGCAGAGGCAGCCTCGCTAGGCATGTGAGGCGACATGTTGATGATTCTTTGGGAGAATTCTTTGATAGATTCTGCCATTGCTTTTGATTCTTCGTCCTCCACAAAAGCAGGTTCATCCAATGGGCTAATTTTTGCTTTTAAATAAGGGTCGGTTTGAACCAACTCATTTATTTTAAATCTTCTTTTACCTTGTATTACAGCCATGGTGCTTCCATCAGGCATTTTTATCATGCGCAAGATGGATGCAACAGTTCCTATTTCATATAAATCGTTGAGTTCAGGCTCTTCAATTTCTGAAGAACGCTGAGCCACTACACCCACAAGTTTTAATTTTGTTTTGTATGCTTCCTTTAATAATTGAATAGATTTATCGCGGGCAACTGTAATAGGCATCACCACACCTGGAAACAAAATAGTGTTCCTAAGCGGTAAAATTGGCAGACTTTCAGGAAGAGCCTCCTTGTTCATTTGGTCTTCCTCTTCTTGGCTTAACAGAGAAATGAAATCAGAATTCTCTCCTTCGTCGTTAATTATATTACTCAAAATCAAACTATCGTGCATAATTATATGTTTCTATTGCAATAAAAAATTCATTGCGGCCTACTTTATAAACAATACCCGTGCCAACTAAAGCTCAAATTGGCCAAAATACCTATCCACTAAAATAGAGGCAGCCACAGCCGCGTTTAGGCTTTCGGCCTCTCCTCTTCTCTCAATGCTAATAGTATGGCTCAAAAGGGCTTTAAAATCAGGACTTATGCCCGATCCTTCATTTCCAATTAGGAGAATAAAATCTTTAGGAAAATTAAATTTTCTGGCCGGTTTACCCTCCATACTACCTGCAATGATGGGTAAATTTGATTGAACAAACCAATCTGCCAAATCGCCATATATTATATTTACTCTGCCAATAGAACCCATGGTTGATTGTACTACCTTATTATTGAAACAATCGACTGTATTACTGGAGCATAAAATATGTGTTATACCGTACCAATCTGCCAATCTAATGAGTGTTCCCAAGTTCCCGGGGTCTTGAATATTATCAAGTGCCAGAACCAAACCAGTAAGCGTTTTAGGTTCAAACCGAAATTCTGGAAAACTAAAAACTGCTAGGACCTCCCTAGTGCTTTTTAGGGAGCTCATTTGTTCTAGCTCTTTATTTGATATTGAAATAATAGGTAAATCTTTAACAGCGCTCGGTTTTTGTTGACTGATCCAACTTTGAAGCGCATAAATTTGTGCTACTTTTAATTTGGAGGCTAACAAATCCGCGACTGATTTGCTACCTTCGGCAACAAATAGTTTTTTTGTATACCTAAAATCTTTATCCCCAAGTGATTTAACCAATTTGATATCTGCTTTGTTTAACATACGTGCCTCTTTAGTTTTGCTCATCCTACTTGGAATGTTGCAGGCATGCAATTTACCAAAACTTGCCAAAAAAGAAGGCCCCTTTTTATATAAAAATAAAATTGAGATAAGTGAAAGGCAGGAAGCGAGGGTATTTGGAGGCAATTTAGATGGCTACATTAAGCAAAGACCAAATAAAAGATTGCTCGGAACCTTTAGGCATACCCTTAGGTTTTACAAAATGGGTTCAAAACACCCTGATACTTGGCTAGGTAGGTTTTACCAAACAAAATTAGGCGATGCACCTGTAATTTTAGACACCAGTTTAATTGAATCTACCGTCAAAGGAATGCGAGGTTTTTTAAAAACTGAAGGCTATTATTATCCAGAAATAAATTTTACAGTAACAGGTAAAATCCATAAAAAAATTGTCACCTATAAAATTAGCACAGGCAAAGCTTATCATATTTATAGAATTGAACAACATATTGCCGATAAAATTTTAGACTCAATATTTGGCTTGCAAAAGGACTTAAGTTATGTGCGTTTAGGGAAAAGGTTTAGTTTAGAGAATTTACTGAAAGAAAAAGTTAGGATAAACGACCAATATAGAAATAATGGTTATTACTCTTTTAACAAGGAATTTGTAAAATTTGACTTTGATACAAATGTGGGCGAATTTAGGTCGCTTGTTGGCATAAAAATTAGTAATCCAGAAAATTTTCAACGTTTCAAAACTTACAAAATAAGTTCAATCAACATAGAAATAGAACCTGATAAAATTGACTCTAACCAGCTTGGTCGGGACAGTATTAATTTAACAAATTTTATTTACAAGCCGAATACTTTTTCGCTTAACCCAGAGGTTTTGAACAGAGCCTTAATTATTGGTCCCAACAAATTGTTTAGCAATGAAAATGTGAATAGTACTTTTGGCCGACTGAACGAATTACAGTTGTTTAAATCGGTAAACATGACCGCAATTCCATGCTATGAAAATACGGATACGCCAACTGTAAATTACCAAATAAAATTGCAACCTAATAAGAAATACGATTTTACATTTGAGCCCCAGGTAATTGCTTCAGATCAATCCAATTTAGTTTCTACAACCAACGGCAGGAATTATGGTTTTGCATCGCAGATTACCTTAGCCAACAAAAACATATTTCACAATGCAGAAATTCTGCAATTGAGTTACCGTATTTCTGTGGAGGCCCAAAGAGGCGCCGCTATTCCTAGTAGGCCTTTTTTTAACAGCTTTGAATCTAACTTAACAGCCAACCTTATTTTTCCAAAATTATTGTTCTTATCTAATATTGATAAAAGTTGGACCAGTTCAACCAATAGGAGTTTGATTACTGCGGCGGTAATATGGGAGAAAAACATTGACTGGATTAGGAACGTATATGCAATTGGTTTCACTTGGCAAAAAAATAGGAAATTGTTTAATCAATATTTAGTCCCCTGCGAAATCAGTTATATCCGAACCAATTTTAACAGCACAGAATTAGAACAACAAAGTGCTAATGACCCTTATTTACAGAGTGTATTTAGTAATAACTTAATAACAGCTTCTCGTTATGGGTTTATGTTTAACAACCAAAGTGATATTAGAAAAAAACATTACACATTTGTTAAATGGGATGTAATAGAATTGGCCGGAACTTTTGTGAATTTAGCTTATAAACTATTAAACATTGCGCCTTCGGATAGTGGCTACAATACTTTTTTGGGGGTTCAATACTTTCAATATGTTAAAACCTTTGCAGATATGAGGTATAATAGGTATTTAGATGAAAACAATAGGCTTGCATCTAGACTGGCCATTGGTATAGCTATGCCATTTGGCAACTCGCCAAATTATGTGCCATTCGACAAACGTTTTTTCACTGGTGGAGCCAATAGTATCAGAGCATTTTTACCTAGATCTATTGGACCAGGATCCTATACAGATGAAGGTAGCTTAGATAGAAGTGGAGATATTAGGTTAGAGTTAAATTTTGAGTACAGGTTCAATATTTTTAATCATTTTTTAGAAGGAGCATTGTTTACAGATATGGGAAATATCTGGCGCATAAAAAACGATGGAAGAAAAGATGCCCAATTTAAATGGAACACGTTTTATGAGCAAATAGCTTTAGGAACTGGTGTGGGAATGCGATTAAATTTAGATTTTTTGATTTTGCGATTGGATGCGTCAATACCAATTTTTGATCCAAGGGAACCATTAGGAAATAGAAATGTTTTTTATAAATATGCCGAATTAGACTTGCTCATGAAAAATACCATTTTTAATTTTGGAGTAGGTTATCCATTTTAAAAATTACTTATCTCTTAATAATGTAATAGTGCCATTAACATATTTTGGAGTAGTTTGATTGATCATTTGGTATTTAAAAATAAAGAAATATACTCCTTCCGGACATTCATCACCCACATTGAAATTCTTACCATTCCAATTGTTTCCATCGTTTGCAAAACCATCCTTATTAGTTTCAAAAACTTTATTTCCCCAACGGTTATATATCACTAAATCGTAATAGGTGTATCCAACAATGTCAATATCATATGCATCATTACTTTCGTCGTTATTTGGTGTAAAAACATTGGGTATGTACAATCTTAAGCTAGCAGGCTCTGTTTTTTTGCAAACACTGTCGTAACAATCTTGGCTATTAAATGCCTTCAGGCAAACAGTAAAAGAGCCCGAGTCACCAACGAATAAATGTGAAGGATTTACTTCGGTAGAAAAGTTTTTAGAGCCGCTGATTGGATGCCCAAAATCCCATTCATAGCGAACTGCTTGCAATGATTTATTGAGAAATTTTACCAAAGGACTTCCAGATTCATCCAAATCAAAATCTGCCTTAACCGATAAAACTGTAACTACTTTTTGAGCAGTATCAGTACATTTTGCTGAGGCAGAAATTGGATACATTTTAACATTGTATGAACCTATAGTAAAATAAGTATGTTTAACAATGGTATCTGGATAAAGCGTTTGCTTGTATTTGGAAGTGTCGCCAAACAACCAAGCAAAACCTGGTACTAATTGATTTGGCCTTGCAGTTAAGTTGAAAGGTACACCTAAACAAACAGTATCAGGTGCTTCCAATTTGGCACCAATGGCATCAATTACTCTGATGGTTCGTTTTGGCGCATTGATATTCATTGAATCTGGATAAACAGAAACACAGGTTTTGTATTGACCAGATAGGGGATTAAAAATGGTATCCTCCCCTACTACATAAATCTTATAAATTCCACCTTTGGTATAAATATGCGAAACATTTGTATCTAATTGTGTACTTGCCGTTGCGTTATTTTGGTCCCTAAAATACCAAACCCAATTAATCAAAGGATAGCCAGTAGTATTTTTTATTTTGAGTTCAAAAGGGGCACAACCAACTGTATCTGAAATGATATCAAAACGTGGCCTTGGACCATCAATCCAAATTGGAATATCGGCAGAATCAATACAACCTTTCTGGGTTTGGATAACTAACTTAACTGTATAATTTCCATTGGCTGTATAATCGTGCACGGGGTTTTGCAAAAGGCTAGGTAATTTGTTGTCTCCAAAGGACCAATTCCAAAACTTGATAGTATCATAGGGAGTTTGTGCGTATAAACTACTTGAATCAAAATACTTAGATTGATCTACAAAACTTAGTATTTGAGGAGCGCACAAATACCTTGCTTGCATAGGTTTAATAATGGCATCGATGTCTACTACTTTTAAGGTAGTACCATAAGTGAAAGTATCTCTGCAGCCCAAACTATCTATGGTAACCATCCGCAACTTGTAGTTACCAACTCTACTGTATTTATACTTTGGCAATCCACCCTTGGTAATAAAACCTTTGCCATCACCAAAATCCCAATAAACCTGTTCTTTACCAGCCTTTGCCCTTGTAGAATCTCGCCAATATTGAACCGAAGGACTATTGAAGTAATAAATATCATCGATTAAAGCCGCACTATCATTTAAACAAACCACCGGTTTATCGGGCACGAAATTCCTGTAATAACCCAAGCTAATATATTGATCAAAGGTTTTGATACAACCTCGAGTATTGGTTATACTTACACTAATTCTTTTTATGCCAGGAGTGGTGTAAGTGTAATACTGACTAGAAATAATTGAGTCGTTGGGTCCAAAATTAATCGTTCTTGTTCCACCAGTGGAATTAAAATTCATCACCACTAATTTGAGGCTATCTTGAATTGAGTCTGCCATAGTAGCCTTCACCATCCAAGGACCGCAACCAGTATTGGTTCGAACCACAGAAAACATAGGATTAATAGGAAAGAACTTTAGAAAATTATGGTACCAGGCAGTATCATAACAATCCTTTCCATTTTTATCTTTTCCATTTTTAATGATTAAACCAACAGTTACATAACCAGAAGGATCGCAAGTAGTGGCATACACATGGTTATAAAAATTAGCAAAAGTATCTATTCTAGTCCAAGTAGCTCCTGGGCAAATAGAATCTAGCATAATCCATGCTAATTCTCGGCCACACAAAGGCAGTGTTTCATCTAAGAAAAACGAAATCACATTATCTAAACAAGGCCGTTTCTCGGTATAATACAATCCCCTTCTGATGGGTGTAGAAAGGCTATCCCAACCGGCATCTGGGGAAGTAAGTTTCATAGAAGCCTTGCTGGTATCGGTACAACCCGAGACCATATCTGTTAAAATAAGTTTTGGGAAATAACACCTGTTTTCTCCTGTTTTATAAGCATGCCTTACGGCAATACTATCTTTACTGTACCTACAATTAACACCCACATTGATTCCATTTTTTGTATCAGTTGTACAATTTGGGGCAAAAGCATCATCAAAGTCCCACAATCGATACAGGGCACCATTATTGTAAAAACAAGAACGATCGCCAACCGGGGAGCGAAATAAAACAGTATCATTCACTTCACATTGAATACTATTAATGATTGGATCAAACCGAGTTTCTATTACTGATTTTGGACCAAGTACTTTAACAGTAGTATCTCTCCTTATAAAGCAATTACCTAACTTCACATACATCCTAATTTGAAACTCACCACATTCAGTAAAGTTGATGGTATCTGAGAGGTAATCAACAGCGCCCAATGAATACAAGGTCGAGGTTGAAGTATCAACTCTGCTTGGATTACCTACCTTGTAATAAGCCCACCAAACTTGAGACGAACCAAAATAAAAATTATTAGATCGAACCCTAAATCCATTGCTATTATAGCACATTGAGATACTATTTAAATAAATGGTACTATCTATTAAGTAATTTTCCGCAGCAGGATAAACAACAGCTGTATCTCTACAACCATTTTTGTCTTCAATAGCAAGCTTTGCAGTGAACTTGCCAGAAGTGGTATAGGTGCGTGTGAAACCAGTCCAAGGAGTTGTAGCTGTTGAACCATCTCCAAAATCCCAAGTATATTTTGCCACTTGTGATTGGGAAATTTTTGAGGTATTGGTGAACAAAACAGGGGTTTTACCACATTGAGTGATGTAATTAGTTTTAAAACTCACTTCCTGCATTTTAGAGTAAACGGTTACATGATTTATTCGCTCCTTTCTCGACATGCAATTGTTGGCATCTGTAACTTCTAACACCAGGGTGTAAACCCCTCCTAAAGGGTTGGTATAGGAATGGCAAATGGTGTTGCCAGTTCCAGGAGCTTGATTACTAAAGCCGCCATCGCCATATAAAAACAACCTGCTGGCAATAGGAGCATTGTCTAAGCCTACTGTAGAAATGTCATCCATACAAGTGAGGTTATTTTTAAAACATTGCGTGAGCGCAGATGTAACATTAAAATTTGCTTTTGGGTTATCTACAACCTGAATGGTATCTCCGGTTATGGTGCAAGATGTTGCATTCGAAAAATTGATGGTAAGGGTGGGTACAAATTTACCTCGTGCTGGATATTGATAAACAGGAGAAGCTTGAGAACTGGTAGAGGCATTTCCAAAATTCCAACTGTAAGAACTTACTGTTAAACCTGCGTTAAAAGTTGCGTTAAACAAAAGGGTATTGCCCAAACAAACTTTATTAGTGCTAACAACAATTTTGCAATTTTGAGCCAATAAAAAATGGGGTAATATATAGAATAAGAGTAGTAGGTATTTTTTCATGCCATCATTTAACAAAGTGAAGATAATAAATCTGATGAAAAAGTGTACTTAAATATCTCATAATTATTCTTTTTGACCCAAAAATGATTAAAAAAACAAAAATGAGTAAATAAATAGGTCTGAACCAAACAAAAATGCCCCGAATAAAATTCGGAGTATCTTGTAAAACGTAAATTGGTTAAACTTCTTATTTAGTATTATTGCAGAAATATGCAACAACGCCAAACACTTCTTAACCTGCTTTCTAAGCAACTTGCCATATCCACCAAACAAATTAGCAATACCTTAAACTTGTTGGATGAAGGTGCTACCGTTCCGTTTATTGCTAGGTATAGAAAAGAAGCTACCATGGGCCTTGATGAAGTTGCTATTGAAGCCATAAGACTTGCCGCTATTCAATTCGCAGCTTTTGAAAAAAGAAAAAACTTTATCCTAGAAACCATTACCTCACTTGGTAAATTAACAACTAACCTAGAGTTAAGTATCAATAATTGCACTGAACCAAACGAACTAGAAGATATATACCTGCCCTTTAAGGTAAAAAGAAAAACAAAAGCCAGTATTGCCA
>CANKQY010000091.1 GCA_947485745.1 Bacteroidota bacterium | reverse complement strand
TACTTTCATAAGTATCTTCGTTTACATTACCAACTTTTCCTCCTATAAAATTCCAACCATTGATATCGTCGGCATAACCATTATTGTCGTCGTCTTTACCATTGCCTTTTACCTCATTAGGGTTGACCCAAATATTGGCTTTTAAATCCTCATGTGCTACATCGGTTCCTGCATCTATAACCGCAACAATTACCTTGGTTTCATTTTTACCTATTGTCAAATTTTTGTAAGCCTTTTCAGCACTCACACCCCAAATTTTATCCTCTTTTGGATCAAGGTTAAACCAATTTGCTGGTGCTTTTTTCTGAGCAAAAACTTGCAAAGACAATAAGGTGGCAAATGCCAAAGCAGAAAATAATCTCATTTTTTAGGTTAGTTTTATCTACACAATTATATTTGACTTTTATGTTATACCCTAATAAAATATTTTAATGGTTCAAAAAGAGGATAATCAGTCGAGCAGCCCTATAGATAAGCAATTCAAAAAACTCTATTGGGGTGTTTTAGTTTTCTTGCTGATCCAAATTTTTATCTATTACCAATTAACCCAATCATTGCAATGAGCGCGTTAGATTGGATAGTTTTATTATTATCACTTACTAGTATTGTTGGCTATGGACTCTATAAAAGTAGAGGCACCCAAAACATGGAAACCTATTTAAAGGGAGATCACAGTATACCTTGGTATATGGTTGGCCTGTCCATTATGGCCACACAAGCTAGTGCCATCACCTTTCTTTCTGCTCCTGGCCAAGCTTATACAGATGGTATGCGCTTTGTGCAATATTATTTTGGTTTACCAATTGCCATGGTGGTTTTGTGTATTTTCTTTTTGCCAATATATCATCGCCTTAATGTTTACACAGCTTATGAATATTTGGAGAATAGGTTCGATCAAAAAACGCGCGTATTTACTTCTTTGCTTTTTTTAACCCAACGTGGCTTGGCCTCCGGACTAACACTTTATGCGCCTAGTTTAATTCTTTCTGCCTTGTTGGGATGGAATATTTATTATACCAATTTGTTTATTGGCAGCATTGTAATTGCCTATACCGTGGCAGGTGGTTCTAAGGCTGTAAGCTATACGCACCTGCAACAAATGAGCATTATTTTTATTGGTATGTTCTTGGCAGGATACATGATAGTAAAACTTTTGCCTGAAGATATTGGCTTTACCGATGCCGTAAAAATGGGAGGCAAATTGGGTAAAATGAATGTAATAGATTGGAACTTTGATCTCAATAATAAATACAATATTTGGAGCGGATTAATTGGCGGATTTTTCTTAGCACTCTCCTACTTTGGCACCGATCAATCGCAGGTTTCGAGGTATATCAGTGCAAAAGATTTAAAACAAAGTAGAATGGGCTTATTGATGAATGGTTTCATAAAAGTTCCCATGCAATTTTTCATATTATTGATAGGTGTTCTGCTATTTGTTTTTTACCAATTTAAACCTGCACCTTTATTCTTTAATAACAACGAAACGCAAAAATTAGAAGCCAGTATTTATGCAGAAGAGTGGCAGCAATTAAACACACAACACCAAGCTTTATTTGAAAAAAGAAAATCAGCCGCCATAGGTTTGAACCAAGGAATAAAATCAAGCGATGAGTTAGCAATTACTAATCATCAAAATGTTTTGGTTCAGAGCGAAAAAGACTTGCAAGCACTACGAAAACAGGCAACTGATTTAATGAAACGCAACGACCCAAAAGCAGAAACCAACGATACTAATTATATCTTTTTAAGGTATGTGATAGACTACCTACCACATGGCCTAATAGGCTTATTGATTGCAGTTATTTTTGCAGCCTCTATGCAAAGTAAATCGGCCGAATTAAATGCCTTGGCCTCTTGCACCATGGTAGATATTTACAAACGCAGTTTCAATAAAAATGCCAGCGAGGCACATTACCTCAAAGCATCCAAATGGGCAACTGGTTTGTGGGGCTTATATGCCATTGGAGTGGCCATGTTTGCCAATAAACTAGGGAGCTTAATTGAGGCTGTGAATGTACTTGGCTCTTTATTTTATGGAACCATTTTAGGCATATTCTTAGTGGCCTTTATGTTTAAACAAATAAAAGGTGCCAATGCCTTTTATGCAGCAATCATTGCAGAATCCGTTGTACTCGCACTTTATTTTTATACCGATATCAGCTTCCTTTGGTTCAACTTAGTTGGCAGTTTTTTAGTGATTACTTTTAGCTTTTTGATACATTTTGGCTCAATGCTAAAAAGGGAAACAAACACCTAATATGAAGCAACAAAAAACTAGGACTTGCCTTTGAAAAGCCCTAATGGTAAAAGACCTTTACCTGAAATTCACTTTATATACAAAGGACATTCACGCAAGATTTTTGCAAAAGCAGGTTGCTATTATTCGGATGTGGAATTAATTAATGTTATTACACACAATCCTGCCGTTGCCAATTAACTGTTTTCGGTTCGAACCAAAACCCTTTATCCAGCAATTTGGGTGGCGGTTTTATTGACTAAAAACTCCCCTTCCATTTCTGGAACAAGCGTTATAGTATCTTGTTGCAAACAGAATTTCACATCATCAGTTTGCAAATGCAACAACGTAAAACGCTTTGCATGGGAGCTCTTGCGCACCACGGCCTCCAAATCATGCTGGTGTTGCTCAAACAAAAAATAAGCAGACAAGGCCGCATCATCGTGCATTTCATAAGCACTACTTAGCTGCTGATGAATAACCGCACCTGCAAATAAAGTATCTTCTAAATTATACTTGTCTTTCCAACCAGAACAAAGCAATACCAAGTCCTTACCTGATTCTTTAATTCTATTGCAGAGTGCTGTAATATTTAAGAATGAACCAATTAAAATACAATTTGGGTTCATGGCCTTTGCCATCTTTATTGCCTTGGTACCATTAGTGGTTGTGAAGGCAATGTTCTTACCTGCTAAAAATGGATTTTCATATTCGAAAGGCGAATTACCCATGTCAAAACCAGGCACTTTTTCGGCGTTGCGTTCAGCCGCAATGATAAAATCAAACTCCTTAAACATGAGACATTCATCTGGCGAAGCAACTGGCAAAATTTTATTTACTCCAGTATTAAAGGCAACGCACATGGTGGTGGTTGCCCTCAAAATATCTATCACCACTACCACCTTATCGTTTAAACTATAAAGCGGCAACAGCGCCGGCGTGTGTATTACTTCTACTTTGTTCATGTTATTTTAGGCCACCAAGGCTCTAAGGCACAAAGATTTATTAATTTAACTACAAAAAAAAATTGCCACCAAGGCTTTATGGCTCCGAGATTTATTTATATTTTCTTTCAAAAAAAACTTGGTGCCTTGGTGTCTTGGTGGCAATAAATATTATAAGAAAGGCATTTTTACCACTTTGGCTTTAATGGCCTTATCGCGGATTTCTATGAAAATTTCTGTATCAACTTTACTATTCTCTGTGCTTACATAACCCATGCCAATACCTTTGTTTAAAGAAGGAGATTGTGTGCCAGAAGTTACCTCACCAATGATGTTACCAGCTGCATCTTTAATTATATAATGCTGACGAGGAATACCTCTATCAATCATTTCAAAACCAACCAACTTTTTCTTAGCACCATTTTCTTTAATGGCTTGGTGGTAGGCATGATTAACAAAAGGCTTGGTAAATTTGGTAATCCATCCTAAACCGGCCTCTATTGGAGAAGTTTCATCATTGATATCATGGCCATACAGACAGAATCCTTTTTCTAATCGCAAAGTATCGCGGGCTCCCAAACCAACAGGTTGAATGTTAAATTCTGCACCTGCAGCAAAAACCGCATCCCAGATTTTACGAGCATCTGCATTATTCACATACAATTCAAAGCCTCCAGCACCGGTATAACCAGTATTAGAGATAATAACATTTTCTATTCCTGCCATGGTACCTACCTTAAAAGTATAATACTCCATACTAGATAAATCAACTTCTGTAAGCTTTTGTAAAGCTTTAATGGCATTCGGACCTTGAACAGCTAATAAACTCATATCGTCGCTCATGTTCTCCATTTCAACACCAAAGGTATTGTGCTTAGAAATCCAGTTCCAATCCTTTTCAATATTGCTAGCATTTACTACCAAATAGTATTCATTTTCTGTAAAACGATAAACCAATAAGTCATCTACAATTCCACCTTCCTCATTTGGCAGGCAAGAATACTGAACCTTGCCATCTGTTAATTTAGAGGCATCATTAGAGGTTACAAGTTGGATCAAATCCAATGCCTTTTCTCCTTTTAATCTAAATTCGCCCATGTGGCTCACATCAAATACCCCAACAGAATTGCGCACCGCAAGATGTTCTTGAATTAGGTTGCCGTATAAAACTGGCATGTTGTATCCAGCAAATTCAATCATTTTTGCTCCAAGTGAAGCATGTAGGTCGTTGAGAATAACGTATTTCATGTATTAAGTATTAGAATAGAAATTTGAAGTTCAAAATAAAGCTATTTTATTGGAATTTTTATATGGTTCTGTCATCAAACCAGTCTTTTCTTTTAGGCACTTTAAGTTCTTTTAAGGTAGACGATTTTACATTGATATTGAACATAAAAAACTGATTACCATAAGCAGAAAGAGGTGTCCAAGCAAAGGTAAATTCCCAGCAATGCAAATCTCTGCGTAAATCAATACCTAAGTGTGAAATCTTGTTTTTGGTAAAATCGTATCCTGAATTAAAATTCACATACCAATTTTTGGTAGGACTTATATTTCCATTAAAGGATAATGTTTGAACAAATTGGGTGGCAGTTGGGTTTATTTTTGAATTGTAATCATAGTTAACTGTATAGTTTAAACCTAAAGTCCATGGCATTTTAAACTCTGTAAAGTGCTCAAGCTCCATTTCCTTTTTCCTTCTATCTTTTTGCTCTTGCGTTTTACCTTTGAACATTTCTGGGTTTAAACTAGCACCTATACCCAAATTGGCATTTGTAATAACCCCTAATCTTTGTTGCTCGCTTAAATAAAATTGGTTAATTCTCTGGTAATATTTTGTTCCATTTAACTCAACAATGGTATTTACATAAGGATCTAAATTAGCACTTCCATTTAAACTAACAGTCTTAAACAAAGTGGTTCTAAAGCTAATAGGGATCATGCTTAACTTTAATGAATCTGCATAAATATTATAGGTACCGCTTGCCCTGATACTTTCGAAAATTTTGATTTTTTCAACTTTCATGGCAGTATCTTTCCCCTTCATCCACTTAATTTCAAAATTATTATCTAATCCAAAATTGATATTACCTTGTCTTCCTTGGCTTGGACCACCAAATAGGGAATTTTCAAAAATGGAATATTTGGTAGTATTGCCCGCACTGTCCCTTTGAACATCTTTGTAGAATCCATATTGAGATTTTCCAAAATCTGGCGAATAAGAGAAACTTAGATCGGGATTTGCCACGTGCCTTATAGCCTGTAACCTGCCTTTTTTAAACTGAACCATGCCATAAAATCTGGTTGAAATACCTCCTCTGAATGAATATTGGTAACCACGGTCAAATCCACTAACCTCATTTGATTTAACCGTTTTACTTTCAGCATCATATTGTTTGTTAACTGTTTTTAAAGTCCAAGTTTCTTTATAATTTCCACTAACTGAAAAGGTATAGTATTTTAAAAAATTAAATGAATTTTGAGCAGAAATATCATGACTTGCTCCATTGCGCATAACAGAATCCAAGTATAAACTTCTTTCATAATCACTTCTTGGCTTAAACAACAAAGTATCTTTAGTGGTAATCACATTGCGCATTGAACCTAAATAATTGATACTTGTTTTTTCGTACCACCTATCAGCAACAGGTTTCCATTTAGGTTTAAAAGGTTGAAAGGATGCAACTGAAAAGGTTAAATCTGGCAAAGTGATAGTAGCGTCTCTTGTTTGAGTGTTTTGAGAGGCTCTTGCACTGGTAGCCAAATTATATTTTCCTTTACCCATCGATTTTGAGTAATAAATAGAAGAGTTAATATTGCTGTTGAAAGCTGTATTGTTGGTATTATAGGTATTAAAAGCCAAATATTGATTCCCAAGTAAATTTACATCTGCCCTAAAAGAAGTGCCCGGCTTAACCTTGGGATCCATAGCGTGTTGCCAATTGATATTGAAGGTATTGAAGGCTCTATAATTTCTATCCTCTGGCAAACCATCTTTATTAAAGGCATAATTAACAAATAAAGTGCCATTATACTTATACCTCTTAGAATAGTTAAATCTTCCACCAAGTGCCCAACTTCCATTAGCATAAATATCGCCCATTAATGCTAAGTCGGCGCGCTCTCCTAATCCCAAATAATACCCACCTTGTCTAAGAAAAAACCCTCGTCCTGCTGCATTTCCATATGATGGGATAATGATTCCAGATTGTTGTCCGCGCTTTAAGGGAAAAATTCCAAAAGGAACAAACAAAGGCGTGCTCACCCCAGCAATTGCTAGATTGGCCGGACCTGTTATTACTTTAGAACCGGGAATTACCTTTAATCTTTTTGCATTGATGGCAAAATGCGGATTGGGGTCGCTGCAAGTTGTATAATAACTATCTCTGATATAAAAATTATTGTATTCATCGCGCTTTACTCTTTCCCCTTTAATAAATCCATCTCCCTCTTGGGTTCTAAATTCGCGCATTAATCCGCGCTTCGTTAGGTAATTAAAAGTTACCTCTTCAATGTTATAGGTTTCTTCTCCCTGTTTAAAACTTGGCGTATTTATTAAAGTTCCGGAACTATCCTTTTCACCTGTAGCATTAACGGTATTTTTATCTAAGTTTATTTTGATTATGGCCGCCTTCATTTCATACTCATCAAAATTTATTTTAGCATCTTTATAAAGCGTAGTATTTTTTGAAGATTCATCATACACAATTGAGTCTTTGGCATTGTACTTGACTTTATTTGTTATGGCAGATTTGTTACGAGGCAGGTAATTACTATCAACAAGAATCGTATCGGATACTGATTTTGCTAGCTTTAGGATTGAATCTGGAAAAATATATAAATCTGATTTACAATATGTTAAATAACTATTGTATGTTTTAATGGCAGAATTCAGGGATAAAGTGTCTACTTTTGATTTAACATTGTAAATGGCAGAACAAACAGGATTTTTACCCGCAAAAATAAACAAAACGGACAAACAACCTGGTAAAAACCAAAAACGACAAGAAAGCAATAGATATGAATAAAGTTTTTTCAATGTTGAGCACAAATCTAGATAAACAAATGAATTTACCGAAATGGGAAAAAATTGTGCCATTTTTGGTCATCTTCATTTGTATTGCTGCAATGCCCCCTACCACGAGAAAAGTACATAAAAAAAATATTTCAACGATAGTAATCGACGCAGGTCATGGTGGACATGATCCAGGCTGTATTCATGGGAATGTGCGTGAAAAAGAAATTACGCTTGCCATTGCCTTAGCATTAGGATCAAAAATAAAAGAACAAATGCCCGATGTTAAGGTGATTTACACCCGCTCAAACGATAAATTTGTAGAGTTATGGGAAAGAGCTGAAATTGCAAATAAAAATAATGCAGATATTTTTATTTCAATACATTGCAACTCTGCAAAAAATGCAACCACTCATGGAACAGAAACTTTTGCCATGGGCTTACACAAAGCAGAAGACAATTTAGATGTGGCAAAAAGAGAGAACAATGTGGTTGTACTCGAGGATAACTACATGGAACGATATGAAGGCTTTGACCCAAATTCGCCTGAATCACATATCTATTTTTCTTTGTTTCAAAATTCATATATGGATCAAAGCATTAAGTTGGCAGCAAAAACTGAAGCACAAATAAGCACTGGCATTAAACGACCTAGCAGGGGAGTAAAACAAGCTGGTTTTGTAGTATTGTGGAAAACAAAAATGCCAAGTATTTTAATAGAAACTGGCTTTATTAGTAATAAAATAGACCGTGATTATTTAAGCAGCGAATTTGGAGTAGATGAAATGGCTGGCGCAATAGCTAGCTCTGTTTTTGAATATAAAAAATCTTATGAAGGTAATAATGCTAACAAGAATAATTAGCACAAGAGCAATATTTCCTTATTTTTGTTAAAAAACTATTCGTTTTGAATTTACCTAAAGAAGCAAAAATCGGACTATTTGCCGCCTTTTCATTGGGCGCTTTGTATTTTGGCTATAATTTCTTGAGAGGAAAAAAATTCTTCTCCAATCAAAATACCTATTATGTGGTATATAACAATATAGATGGTATTGTAAAGTCAACTCCAATTTTTTTTAAAGGACTCAAAGTTGGGCAAGTAGAAAAATTAAGCCTCATCAGAACTGACAGTGCCAATAAAATTATGGCTACTTTATTAGTTGATGATAAAATTCAATTATCGAAAAGTAGTGAAGCAAAAATTGTGAGCCTAGATTTACTTGGTGGCAAAGCCATTTCATTAATCATTCCTTCCTTGCTGAATCCAATTAAAAAGGGTGATACTTTAATAGGTACACAAGAACACAGTTTATCAGCCTCAATCTCTGAAATGATTACTCCAGTTAAAGAAAAAACAGAGAATGTAATGGTTACATTGAATAAGGTTTTAGGTGAGTTGCAAAAAGTATTAGCTGACGGAGGTACTGCCAACCTCTCGACTGGAATTAGTGATTTGGCAGGGATTTTGAGCAATTTAAACACCACCACCAAACAATTAGATTTACTCATACAAAGTGAAAAAGGGAAGGTTGGAAACATTGCAGGTAACATGGAAACCATTACAGAAACATTGCGAAAGAGCAATGCAGATATTGCAGCCAGCTTAAAAAACTTTAAAAATATTAGCGACTCCCTATCTAAAGCTCCAATTAAATCAACAATTGACCAACTCAATATTACCACCAAACAATTGGCTTCTATTAGCGAAAAAATTGACAAAGGAGAAGGCAGTGCAGGTAAGCTAATCAATGATAAAGAGCTTTATGATAACTTAACCAAATCATCTGCACAGTTAGAGTTATTATTAAAAGATGTTAGAGAAAATCCCAAAAGATATGTGAATGTTTCTGTTTTTGGAGGCAAAAAAGATAAGACTAAAAAATAATACTCAGCACTATTTTACAAGCGTTCCACTTAATCTTTCCAATTCCATTTCGCTTAATTTTGAATCGTAGGCAGCAATTAATAACCTGTTTACATTTACCAAATAATTTACTTGAGCAATGCGCAAATCATTGCTGCTAATCATACCCTGCTCAAATTGGTCGCGCGATATTTCGAAATTCTGCTTGGCAACATCAAGATTGGACTTTTCGAATTGATACAAATCCACATTGTTTAAATAAACATTGTAGGCTTGCGATACCGCAACCTCCAATTTCAACAAAGAGTCTTTCAATTGTATGTCGGAATTTTTGAAAGATATTTTGGAATTACCAATCCTTCTATCAATATCAAATCCATTAAAAATGCTTAGGTTCAGACCGAGTCCATAATGATAACCATTGGTATTAGATGATTGTAAAAAACCC
>CANKQY010000090.1 GCA_947485745.1 Bacteroidota bacterium | reverse complement strand
CTATTGTACCCGCTTAAAATAATGAGCGGCAACAATAGATTGGTTAAAATTACCATGAGTAAACTAACTCCATCCATAGAAAAATGAACGTTAATAAAAGGCTTAACCGACCAATTTCTTAGGAATTCGAATGCCGTTGCGCCATCTGTTTTAAAAACAGAATAAGCATAGGCCGTAAATCCTAATTGAACAATGGTAAACACCAAGGCTAAGTTTCGGCTCAAGCCACCTCTTGTAAATAATAACAGAAGGGATGCGGCGAGCGGTATGAATAAAAGAGTTAAACTAAGCATTTAATACACCAATTGAATAAACATTAATATCATCATTCCAATAACCATGGCAAAAAGGTAAAATCCAGCGTTTCCGGTTTGAACCAAACGTAGCGTTCTACCTGTAAATCCAACAATCCAAGCGGTTGCCATTACCACTAAATCAACCACCAACTTATCTATTAATACAAATAAAATATCGCTTATAACCATCATAGGTTTAACGATTACAATATCGTATAACTCGTTGATATAAAATTTGTTAGCCACCCATTTAGCGAAGCCTTTGGTTTCTGAATCTGGCTCTGGAACCAATTTAGATTTTACATAAAAATGGTATGCAAGAGCAATACTTATGAGTGCTGCCAATGTTGCTACCCCCATTAACAGCCATTCGGTGCTATGATCTGCCTGGTGTTGTGCCCCAAGAATAGATTTTGATTCCTCAAAAACAGGGGACAAATAAGTTGAGAATAAATGTGTTTGACCAAAAACAGCGGGCATTCCCCAAAAACCTGCAATGCCCGCAAATATTGCGAGAACCGCTAAAGGCAAGGTCATTGTCCAAGGCGATTCATGCAAGTGTTTCTTTTGATCTTCTGTGCCTCTGAAATCTGTGTAAAAAGTTAAGAAGAACAATCGGAACATATAAAAGCCAGTAATCATTGAACTAATGCTCAGTAATAACCATACCTCCTTATGAGAATTGAAAGCCGCGGCTAAAATTTCGTCTTTTGAAAAGAATCCAGCGAAGGGGAAAATGCCAGAGATAGCTAAGGTGGCAATTAAGAACGTTGCCCAAGTAACTTTTACATATTTACTTAAACCACCCATGTTTCTAATGTCTTGCTCGCCACTCATTGCATGAATAACACTTCCAGCACCAAGGAATAATAATGCTTTAAAGAATGCATGAGTTACAACGTGGAACATACCACTTTCAAAAGCACCCATGCCTAAGGCTGCAAACATTAATCCAAGTTGAGAAACGGTAGAATAAGCCAATACTTTTTTGATATCATTTTGTTTGATGCCAATTATGGCTGCAAAAATGGAAGTAGCAACGCCCACCCACATCACCACATCGAGTGTATGAGGTGCCATGGCAAATAATAAATTGGAGCGACAAATCATGTAAATACCAGCCGTAACCATGGTTGCAGCATGAATCAAAGCCGAAACAGGAGTTGGCCCAGCCATTGCATCTGGCAACCAAGTATACAAAGGTATTTGGGCACTTTTACCCATGGCACCAACGAATAATAACAAGGTTACAGCAACTATGATTATATTATTTATTGGGTAAGCTTTAATTGCTTCGTTAACCGTTAAAAAATCTAGGCCACCAAAGTAAAATAGCATAAAAAACATGCCCAATAAGAAACCTAAATCACCAATTCGGTTCATGATAAAAGCTTTTTTAGCCGCATCATTGTAAGCATCATTTTTGAACCAAAAACCAATGAGCAGGTATGAACAAAGTCCAACACCCTCCCATCCAATAAACATTACTAAATAACTGTTTCCCAATACCAAGATAAGCATGAAGAAAATGAATAAGTTGAGGTAGGCAAAAAACCGGCTAAAACCTTCATCGTGGTGCATGTAGCCGATAGAATATAGGTGTATAAGAAATCCAATTCCTGTTATAACTAATAACATCACTAAAGAAAGTGGATCTATTAAAATACCAAAACTCAAGGTGATATTACCCCATTTCATCCATTCCAATAAATTGAAATTTAGGGATGCGCCAGTTGGCAAATTAAGGAACAAAAACAAAGAGCATACAAAGGAAAGTAGAATCATGCCGCTGGCAATCCAGCCGCTGGCATGTTTGAGTGATTTGCCAAACAAGCTGGTTACAAAAAATCCAAGTAATGGAAATAGTGCAACCAAACTGGCTGGAGTAATCAATTTTGTTAATGCTAAAAAGTTATCCATTGCTTATCTACTAAATGCTCCTACCATTTTAATTTACTTAAAATATCAATATCGGTTGTACCAATATTGCGATAAATACTTACCAAAAGGGCAAGACCAACCGCAACTTCTGCTGCAGCAACCACCATGATAAAAAATACGAAAACTTGTCCTTCAGTATTTCCTGCGTAAGCAGAAAAACTAACCAATAATAAGTTCACAGAATTCAACATCAATTCAATACACATAAGAATAATAAGTGCATTTCTGCGCATCAAAACACCCATCACGCCTATTGAAAACAGAATGGTACTCAAAACCAAGTACCAATTTTGTGGATTTGTTTGTTCTATAGGTAAATTCATTAGTGTACCTCCTTTTTAGCTAATACTGCCGCACCAATCATAGCGGCTATAAATAATACTGATGTCATTTCGAAAGGCAGTAAGAAATCTGTAAATAATTTCATGCCCACGTTTTGAACAAAGCCAGCCTCAGTTGCAGCAGGCACTGAATAAGTTGAAAGTTCGGTTGACCTCATGGCAGCCAATAAAACGAGCATGAGCATGCCACCTGTAACAACAGCTGTACCTTTATAAATGATAGATTTATGTGGTTCCGATGCTTTATTTAGGTTCAGCAACATTACTGTAAATAACATAAGCACCATAATGGCTCCTGTGTATACGATGATATGAACGATTGCCAAAAATTGCGCATTTAACATAACATAATGTCCTGCAATGGAAAAGAAGCATACAATTAACCAAAGTACGCTATAGATTGGGTTTTTAGAAAAAACCACAAATAAGGCACTCAAAATAGAGATTGCTGCGAGTAATAAAAATATGACCTGACTATTCATGTGAGTAATTAATTAATGTTAAATAGTATAACTCGTTTTCCTTTTGGAGATATCCACTCTATCGTCTATTTTCTCAACTAAAATATCTTTTCCATATACAAACTCACCTCTGGTAAATTCTGAAGGCACCAATCTATCGGTGAGGTAAATGGCATCTTTAGGACAAGCCTCTTCGCACAATCCGCAATAAATGCAGCGAAGCATATTTATTTCATATTTGGCAGCATACTTTTCTTCTCTGTACAAATGCTCTTCTCCTTTTTGGCGTTCGGCCGCATCCATTGTAATGGCCTCAGCCGGACAAGAAACAGCGCACAGGCCACAGGCAGTGCAATTTTCTCTGCCTGCTTCATCGCGCTTAAGCACATGCATACCTCTGTAAACAGGAGCAAATTCGCGGGTTACTTCAGGATATTTTAAGGTAGCCTTTTTCTTAAAAAGGTGCTTAATGGTAATTGCCAATCCAGATACAATTGCAGGTAAATATAACCTTTCAACAAAGGTCATTTCTGGTTTGGTAACTACTTTAGATCTATTGGTTAATTGCATAAAACGTTAGGGTCAAAAATTAATTTCCAAAAAAGGTTAAAATAGCGCCTGTAACTAATACATTGATAATAGCAATTGGCATCAATACTTGCCAGCCTAGCCTCATCAACTGGTCGTACCTAAATCTTGGGATAGTCCAACGTACCCACATGAAGAAGAATATAAAGAAGAATATTTTCCCAAATAAAACGCCAACACTTATGATGCTCACAATATTTCGTGGTAGAATGGTTCCTAGATAATCAATTCCAGGGAAGTTATAGCCACCAAAGAACAGGCAAGCAATAATAGCAGAAGAAATAAACATGTTGATGTATTCACCAAACAGGTATAAACCTAATTTCATCGATGAATATTCTGTGTGGAAACCACCAATTAATTCTGATTCTGATTCAGCCAAATCAAAGGGCGTACGATTGGTTTCGGCAAATGCACAAACCAAGAAAACAATGAAAGCAACGGGTTGATAAAACACATTCCAATTCATCCCTTTTTGGCTATCAACAATTGCGTTCAAACTCAGTGAACCATCTGTCATAAGTAAGATAGAGATTACGCTCATACCCATGGCCAATTCATAGCTAATCATTTGGCTACTTGCTCTGATGGCACCCAATAAAGCATATTTATTGTTTGAAGCCCAACCACCAATCATGATGCCATAAACGCCAAGTGAAACAACACCTAAAACATATAATATACCAATATTGATATCGGCCACTTGTAAAGCATACAACTTACCACCAATTTCCAGAGGCTTACCCCAAGGAATAACTGCGGATGTCATGAGGGCAGTTAACATAAAAATACTTGGGCCAGCAATAAATAATAATTTATCGGAAACGGTTGGTATAATCTCTTCCTTTAAAAACATTTTTACCCCATCTGCAACTGGCTGCAATAAGCCAAAAGGCCCAGCTCTATCCGGACCAATTCTGTCTTGCAAAAATGCCGCAATTTTTCTTTCTGCATAAGTGCTATAAGCAGCAACAGTAAGGCTAATCAAGAATATAATAATAATAAGAATTGCTTTAAATAATACTACACTCATGATTTATCTCCTTCTTGAATAGACAGAGGTTTAACATCATTCAATTTAAACTCAGTGGGCTTGGTAAACACTTCATAATGATTTGCTGAAATCACTGAATGACGGTTCACTGGTGAAGGTCCCTCAACAGTCCAATCGCTGGTTGCTTTTTTATCGTATCTACAAGTGTTACAAATGAACTCTTCTACCTCTCCCCACTGGTCTTTGCGACCTGTAACCCTTAATACTTCATCACCTTTGAACCAGAGGTTAACATTGCCGCTACATTTTTCACAATTGCGGTGGGCCAAAACAGGTTTAGTAAACCACACCCTACTTTTGAACCTAAAAGTTTTATCTGTTAAAGCACCAACAGGACAAACATCGATCATGTTTCCGGAGAAATCATTGTCGATTGCTTGTTCAATATAAGTTGAAATTTCTGAATGATCGCCTCTATTGATAACACCATGTACCCTACCATCTGTGATTTGCTCGGCTACTTTTACGCAGCGGTAGCAAAGGATGCAGCGAGTCATGTGTAATTGAATCTTTTCGCCTATTGAAATTTTCTCAAAGGTACGGCGTTCAAAATCTGTTCTGGTTTTGCTTGAACCATGCTCATAAGATAAATCTTGCAAGTGGCACTCTCCTGCTTGGTCGCAAATAGGGCAATCGAGCGGATGGTTTAAAAGAAGAAACTCTACAACTGATTTGCGTGCCTCTATAACTTTTGGTGAAGATAAGTTTCCAACCTCCATGCCATCCATCACATCGGTGCGGCAACTTGCAACTAGCTTTGGCATTGGTCTGGGATCTTTTTCCGAACTTTTTGTTACCTCAACTAAGCAGGTGCGGCAATAGCCACCACTTGTTTTTAATTTGCTATGATAGCACATGGTTGGAGGAGCTACCTCTGGACCAATCATGCGCGCAGCCTGAAGAATGGTTATTCCATCTGGAACCTCAATTACTCGTCCGTCTATTGTTACTTTTGCCATTTTTATTTTTATATGGATATTCTTTGGAAGATTATCCTTTTAATTAAGCATTGACTAAATTCTGTGTTGAATCATAATGGCGAACCACTTTGATGCTATTTGGGTTCCTAACATATTCTTCAAACTCTGAGCGGAAATGACGGATGGCACTTGCAACAGGCCATGCAGCGGCATCACCCAATGGGCAAATGGTATTTCCTTCAATTTTCGCTTGAATCTCCCACAACAAATCTACATCTTCAATGGTACCATGACCATCAATCATCTTGTGCAATATTTTCTCCATCCAAGCAGTACCTTCGCGGCAAGGGCTGCATTGGCCGCAGCTTTCATGGTGGTAAAAACGAGCAAAGGTGAATAGGTTCTCCACTATACTCGTGGTTTCATCCATTACAATAAAACCGCCTGAACCTAACATGGTGCCACTAGCAAACCCTCCATCGGCAAGAGATTCGTAGCTCATCAATCTTTTTTCACCAGAGGGGGTGGTCAGAATTTTATCGGCAGGCAAAATTGGAACAGAAGAACCACCAGCAACTACAGCCTTTAGTTTCTTCCCATTTAATATACCGCCACAATATTCATCGCTATAAATAAAATCTTCAACGGTAATTCCCATTTCAATCTCGTAAACACCAGGCTTGTTTATATGTCCCGATGCAGAAATTAATTTAGTACCAGCAGATTTACCAATGCCAATTTGAGCATAAGCCTCACCGCCATTATTCACAATAAATGGCACAGCAGCCAAGGTTTCAACATTATTTACTACTGTAGGACAGCCATATAACCCAGCGATAGCAGGGAAAGGCGGCTTAATTCTTGGGTTACCACGCTTGCCTTCTAAACTTTCGAGTAAAGCTGTTTCTTCGCCGCATATATAAGCACCCGCGCCAACATGTAAATATAAATCCAAGTTATAGCCTGAACCTAAAATATTTTTACCCAACCAGCCATTGGCATAAGCTTCCTCAATGGCTTTTTCTAAAATACTTACAATATAATAATACTCACCTCTAATGTATATGTAAGCGGTATTTACACCTAAGGCAAAACTCGAAGTGATCATTCCCTCCACTAAAATATGAGGAATACGCGACATCAAATACCTGTCTTTAAAAGTACCAGGCTCACTTTCATCTGCATTGCAAACTAAATACCTGGCAACACCTTCTGGTTTGGCCAAAAAGTTCCACTTATTTCCCGTGGGGAAACCGGCACCACCACGACCTCTTAATCCCGATTTTTTAACCTCTTCCACCAATGCCTCAGCACTCATGGATTTAACGGCTTTTTCTACAGAAGCATAACCACCATTTTGGCGATATACTTCATATCCCTGAATTCCGGGAACATGATCATGTGCTAATAATATCTTCTTACCCATTCAATTAATATTGATTGATCACCACTTTGTCTAAATACGTTTTTCTCTTATTGTCGCTTTGGCAATTCTCTAAAATGCTATCTACCTTCTCGTAGCTAAGGTTTTCATGAAACTGTGCACCAACCATCATCATGGGTGCAGTACCACAACTACCTAAACACTCTACAGTTTTTAAGGTAAACATGCCATCTGCAGTTGTTTCACCTTCTTTGATACCATATTTTTTTTCTATGTGTTCTATAATTTCATTGGCACCTCTTAACCAGCAAGAACTGGTTCTGCAAACTTCTATTAAACATTTGCCAACTGGATTTAGGTTAAACATAGAATAAAACGAGGCCACTTCATAAGCTTCAATAGATTGAATATTTAATAAAGAAGCCACGTAATCCATTGCAGCCAAACTTAACCAACCATCAAATTCGGCTTGAGCCAAATGCAATAAAGGAATCAAGGCAGATTTATGCTTTCCTTCTGGGTAACGGGCAATTATTTTATTGGCAGCTGCTAAGGTATCTTCACTAAATTTAATATCACTCATTTCTTTTCGTCTTTGGTCTTTTGTCTTTGGTTTTTGGTTTTTGGTTTTTTGCTATGGTCTATGGTCTATCGACCATGGACTTTATGCATCTAGTTCGCCGGCAATTACGTTCATGCTACTCATGGTTACAATGGCATCACTTAAGGTTGAGCCTTTGATCATTTCTGGGTAGGCTTGGTAATAAATGAAACTAGGTCGACGGAAATGTAAACGGTAAGCAGCTCTTCCGCCATCGCTTACCAGGTAAAAACCAAGTTCGCCATTTCCACCTTCCACACTATGGTAAACCTCTCCTACTGGCACGTCGGCTTCTCCCATTACAATTTTGAAATGCCAAATCAAGGCTTCCATTTTGTTGTAAACTTCTTCTTTTGGAGGCAAATAAAACTCAGGAACCTCGGCAAAGAATTTACCCTCAGGCAAATTTTCTAAGGCTTGAGTAATAATTTTATGGCTTTCCCACATTTCTTGTTGTCGCACCATAAATCTATCGTAAGTATCACCATTGATACCTACTGGAATTACAAAATCAAAATCATTGTAACTGCTGTAAGGCGACATTACCCTAACATCATAATCTAAACCAGTTGCTCTGAGGTTTGGACCAGTTAGTCCGTATTTTAAAGCTCTTTCAGTACTAATAGCGCCAACTCCAACGGTTCTATCCATAAAAATCCTATTTCGTTCTAAGAGCTTAGTAAACTCTCTTAAGATTTTAGGAAATTCTTGTAAAAACTCTCTGATTTTTTTGATACAAGCAGGTGAGAAATCACGTTCCATGCCTCCTATTCTACCAATATTGGTTGTTAAGCGAGCCCCACAAACTTCTTCAAAAATATCGTAAATTTTTTCGCGCCATTGAAACACGTAAGTAAAACCAGTAAGTGCTCCAACATCCACGCCAATTACAGAATTACAAATTAAATGATCTGCTATACGCGCCAATTCCATGATAATAATCCTCATGTAATCTACTCTCTTAGGCATGTCAACACCCAAAAGTTTTTCAACTGTCATGTGCCAACCCATGTTGTTAATTGGCGATGAACAATAGTTCAAACGATCAGTTAAAGGAGTAATTTGATAAAACGGTCTGTGCTCTGCAATTTTTTCAAAAGCACGGTGTATATAGCCACAAGTTTGCTCGGTATCAACAATAATCTCACCATCCATGGTAAGAATATTTTGAAAAATACCATGTGTAGCAGGATGCGTTGGTCCAAGGTTTAGAGTAGTGTACTCCGACTTGTAATCAAATTCAGTTATGTTATTCTCCATACGCCTATCTCCCAAAATATTTATCGTCTTTATCTGTTCTGGTTTGGTCTTCTAATGGGTATTCTTTCCTCATTGGAAAATAATCCATTTCATCCACATTTAAAATTCGTTTCAAATTAGGATGGCCAACAAATTCAATTCCAAAAAAATCATAGGTTTCTCTTTCTTGCCAGTTAGAAGCCTCGTAAACGCTGGTAATAGAATTAATTTGTGGCGCTTCAATAGGCATGTAGCACTTAATTCTAAGGCGAATATTTTTGGTGAAACTGTGCAAATGATAAACTACACTTAGCTCTTTACCTTTATTATCTGGAAAATGCAATCCACATAAATCGGTTAAAAACTGCATTTGAATAACTGGGTGTTGGTACAAAAAGTTTAACAGGGGTAAAATTTGAACCCTATCTAATTCTATGGTTAACATGCCGTAAGGTTCTTCAACCGAATGAATGGCATCCATAAATTCTTCCTGCAATTCTTTTAGCAGGTATGCATTGTTTACATCATTCATTATTCAATTCCGTAACTTGACATTAAGGCTTTATACTCTTCAGAATTCCTTCTTCTCAAAGGTTCATTTTTAACCAATTCTTGGATTTTAATAATTCCATCAATTATTTGCTCAGGGCGCGGTGGGCAACCCGGTACATAAACATCCACAGGAATTACTTTGTCTATCCCTTGTAACACAGAATAGGTGTCGAATATACCCCCACTAGAAGCGCAAGCCCCAACAGCAATAACCCATCTTGGTTCAGCCATTTGCAGGTAAACCTGACGTAAAATAGGACCCATTTTTTTTGAAATGGTACCTGTAACCATCAATAAATCTGCTTG
>CANKQY010000089.1 GCA_947485745.1 Bacteroidota bacterium | reverse complement strand
GCGGCCTGTGCATCGGTGCTAAATTTTTGGTTAATTCTATTGGCAATTATGGCGTTAACGGAAATTGCCTTGAACCCAAACAACTTACTTAAACCTAGGATTGCGGCGGTTTCCATCTCAAAGTTTGTTACTCGCAATCCGTTTATTCTAAGGTTGGATAAACTTTTTACTAAGTGCGCAGACTTGATCCCTGCTCTTAAATACCTTCCTTGCGGTGCGTAAAAGCCACTGCAGGTTGCTGTTATTCCTTTTAGGCTTTTATGGTCAAATTTTGCCAATAACTCACCACTGGCATTAAACAAATAGGGTTTCAAAAAATCTAAACCCAAATCAGTTTTTAAATGGGTTAAATCCATATCAGGCTCCACATCGTAATACCACAATAGGTGATCCAAACCCAAGCCATGCGTTGATATGAGTATACTATCCACAGTTATATCATCTTGTAAAGCTCCACTTGTTCCTATCCTAATCAAACTTAAATCTCGTTTACCGGATTTAATTTCCCTTGTGGCCATATTTACATGAGATAATACGTCCAATTCGTTCAAAACTATGTCTATATTATCAGTGCCAATTCCCGTAGAAATTACACTAATTCGGTTTGAACCTATTTGCCCAGTATGGGTAATAAATTCGCGTTTTTGCTTACGAATTTCTATCGAATCAAAGTAGGCAGAAACATGCGAAACACGCTCAGGATCACCTACTAAAATAACCGTATCTGCCAAATCTTCAGGTAACAAATTGAGGTGATAAACAGAGCCATCCGCATTCAAGATTAACTCACTAGAAGGTATTTTAACAATCATTTTAAAAAATTATAGATTACTGCTAAGTAAAAGAATTACCTTTGTAAACAAAAACCAATTATCTTAAATGGAAAAGAAAAACATCATGTTGGTGCCAATCGACTTCTCAGAAATGTCGTTAAACGCACTTAATCATGCTGCGCAAGTAGCCAAGCATTTTAATAACGACCTTGTTTTACTTAGCATTCTAGAAGAAGATTTTCTGAGTAATATCTTTAGTTTTAGCAAAAATGAAACCAAAGACAATTTAGCAAAAGAAGCGCTAATGAGCAGACTCAAGGAAAAAGCTGCCGAAGTAAAAGCAAAGTATGGCATCGATTGCAAAATAGATGTGCGTTCAGGCAAAATCTACAAAACCATTATCGAAACTGCAGAAGAATTTGGTTGCGATTGCGTAATTATGGGAACCCATGGCGCAAGCGGAGCTGAAAGAGTTATTGGAAGCAATGCTAGCAGAACCATCAGCTACAGTACCATGCCAGTTATTGTGGTTAAAACAGATAAAAATCCGAATGCTTATAAGAATATAGTTTTCCCGCTAGATTTATCCAAAGAATCGAAACAAAAAATGAAATGGGCAATCCATTTAAGTAAAGCATACCAATCTACTATACATGTTTTAACTTATAGTGTAAGCGACGAATTTTTGAACAATAAATTGATGGCTAACCTCAAACAAATTCAAAATATTTTGGATGAAAATGGCGTAGAACATATCGTAACAATTTTAGAAGATGACAATGATTTTGCGCGCAAAACGTTAGAATTTGCCGAATTAAAAATGGCTGATCTTATTATGATTATGACCCAACAAGAAAGCGATAAATCTATCCGCGAATACATCATAGAAACATATGCCCAACAAATTGTAAATGATTCTGGTAATGTGCCTATCTTTTGCGTAAACCCTCATTATGAAATGTTTAAAAGCGAATTTATCATTTAAACATAAAAACCAAGCACATGTAAGCTAGGGTAATTTTGCTGGTAAAGGTTGAACAAACCATCCTGTAAAAAAACTTCTCTGGTATTAATCGGCTATTTTAAACGCCAATTACATAGCAGAAACATATAACACTAATAAAAGCCACTTATCATTTATAAGTGGCTTTTTTTAGGTTCAAAACGGAAGAATAATTCATACTAAATTTATCTTTATTGCTTTTTAAACAAAGATTTAACATTAATTTCGTTATATGGAATTTAATTATAAATATAACTTTAACCATCTTTCAACACCAATAAAATATAGCCACCAGCTATTTGCAATTGGATCTTGTTTTGCAGAAAATATTGGTAAGTTATTATCAGATCATAAATTCCCAACTACCCTTAACCCATCAGGCATCCTTTTTAACCCAATAAGTATTGCAAACAATATTGAATGCTACCTTCATCCTGATTTATTTAATGAAAATGAAAATATTTTTCAGCACCAAGGATTATACCATTCATGGATGCACCACGGCTCATTTAGTAGTGATAATGAAAGTAGTTTAAAAGTAAGCATCCAACAAAAATTAAATCTGGCCAATCAAAAACTATTAGCGGCAAATTACTTACTCATAACTTGGGGCTCGGCCTATGTTTATGAAATCAAAGAGTCGCAAAAAATAGTTGCCAATTGTCACAAAGTTCCAAATACACATTTCCATAAAAGGCTATTATCAGTTAACGAAATAGTTAACCACTACAACAAACTATTGCGCCAACTACTTTCTGTTAATCCCAACTTGCGCGTTATTTGGAGTATAAGTCCGGTTAAATATTTAAAAGATGGCTTGCACCAAAATAACTTGAGCAAATCAACCCTTTTATTGGCCTTAGACCAATTGCTAAATGAATTTCCACATCAATATTATTTCCCTGCTTATGAATTGGTTCAAGACGAACTAAGAGATTACCGTTTTTATGCCGAAGATTTTGCACACCCAAATAACCTAGCCATAAAATACATTTGGGAAAAATTTATAACAAGCTGCCTAGAAGACAACGCACAAGATACTTTATTGAAAATAGCAGCCTTAAACCAAGCCATGATGCACAAACCACTGCAACCAAAAACCTCTTCCTACCAGATTTTCAGGCAACAGCAACAAATAAAAACGCAAGCACTTCAACAAGAATTTCCTCACCTCAATTTCGAAAAAGAACTGGCTTTTTTTAAGTAGCATTTTCATTACCCCGCGCAATTCATTTAACCACAGAGGGCACAGAGAGTATACACAGAGCACACAAAGTTTTTTTTATTATAAGAATTTAAGCATCAAATATCTCCACATCACCCATTCTCCAAATCTCCTCTTCTTTCTTCTTCCCTCCCTGCTCTCTGTGGTTAAAAAACTATAGTTTAACCCCAGCGCTCTTTAAATAGAATTTGCAAAATGAAGTAAGTCCGCATTCACTGCACTTGGGACTGCGCGCCAAGCAAGTATACCTGCCATGTAATATCAACCAATGATGTGCCGTTGCAATATGCTCCTCAGGTATGCGCTTCACCAATTGCATTTCTGCTGCTAATGGAGTTTTGGCAGCCCTAGTTAAACCCAGCCTTTCGCTCACCCTAAAAACATGCGTATCAACGGCCATCGCCGGTTGATTATAAACTACACTTACTATAACATTAGCCGTTTTTCTTCCAACTCCAGGTAATTTTACCAGTGATTCTATGGTTTCTGGTACCTGGCTATTAAAATCACTCACCAACATATTTGCCATGCCAATCAAATGCTTGGTTTTATTGCTAGGGTAACTCACACTTTTAATGTAAGGAAACAATTCATCAAACGTTACCTCAGCCAATTTTTGGGGCGTTGCAAAATCTCTAAACAAATCTGGCGTAACCATATTTATTCGCTTATCTGTGCACTGCGCCGACAAAATTACCGCAATCAATAATTGAAACGGATTGTTATAGTGAAGCTCAGTTTCCGCAATAGGATTATGAGTTAAAAAGTAATTGATAACCCCTTTATACCTTTCTGCAATTTTCATGCTACTAATATAGCACAATTTGAGTTGAACCTGTTTAAACAAAATAGATTCAAATTATTTACTCAGTAATTTTGATGATTTTATTTTTACATTTGTTCTATGAATAAAATGATCTGTTTAATTAGCCTTCTAGGCGCATTTGCTAACAATACTCAGGCCCAACAAGAAAAGCCTAAGGTTAATCCTGAAATGAAACGATTTGTATACCAAGCTAATTCAACCATCACCAAGAGAACTTACGATAGTATTTATTTTGATATTTCTTACAACCCCGGCGATAAATGGGTTTTTAAATATTCATACAAAGCTAAAGATGTGGAGATGATTGCTGATGATGAATATTTTGAATCTTACGAATTTGAGATGGATCCTCCTAAAGGAAATAGCTTTACCATTGAAGGCAATGATTTCATTAAAAACAAGGTAATATTCAATAGAGGTTGCTTTTGCATGGATGCTGGTTTAAGGCAATTAGAAGAAGGTAAAATTATTGGTAAAAAAGTTGGCAATAACACTTGGCTCGTTACCTTTGATTTAATGATTGCCCCAAAGCCTAGAACCAAAGGAAATGCACTGCCTAAAAAATTCAAAGGCTATTTTAAACCTGGAAATTTAATTTACTAAATGGCCAATTTATCTATCCGTTTTGCGCAAAAAGCAGATTGCGGTTTGATCCTAAATTTTATTCAAGGAATTGCAGAATTTGAAAAGTTAAGCCACCTAGTTGAAGCCACTATTACCAAAATTGAAGAACACCTTTTTGGACCAAAAGCGGTGGCAGAATGTTTATTGGCATTTGAGAATGAAGTGGCAGTAGGATTTGCCTTGTTTTTTTATAATTATTCCACCTTTGTTTCTAAACCGGGCATCTATTTAGAAGATCTTTTTATTGATCCAAACTATAGAGGAAAAGGTTTTGGAAAAGCCCTCCTTTTAAACCTAATTGATATAGCTAAAGAACGCAATTGTGGTCGGGTTGAATGGAGTGTATTAGATTGGAATGAACACGCCATTAAATTCTATGAAAGCCTTGGCGCAACTGCCATGAATGGCTGGACTGTTTATAGGATTACTCTATCTCAAAATAATTGAGGTCTTTATTGAAAGAATCTTTGATATAAAGTGTGGCAAAAAAGGCAAGAAGTAAACAGGCCAAACCTACGTAGAATGCCGCATGTACAACGCCTATAGAGGAAGCTAAACTTGCAAAACTTAAGGTAATTGGAACCACTGCCCCTCTTACAAAATTTGGAACGGTGTTGGTTACTGTTGACCTAATATTAGTGCCAAATTGTTCGGAGGCAATGGTAACAAACAAGGCCCAATAACCTGTTGAAAATCCTATTCCAAAACACATCCATTTATAGTACTCCACACTCACATTGGTATTGAATAAATAAATAACCATTAATACCAATGATAAAAATAAATACACAAAAACCACCTTCTTTCTGCTCTTTAAATACTGGCTCAACAATCCACTTCCTAAATCGCCAACAGATAAGCCCAGATAAGCATACATCACACTATCTGCTATATCAATCTTTTGGATCAAACCGTTAGCCTCTGCAAACCTATTGGAAAGATTAACCAAAACACCAATAGCAAACCAAATTGGTAAGCCAATAAATATGCAAGAAAGGTATTTGAAAAAAAGTTGCCACTTCTTAAACAATGAAAAAAAGTTGCCCCTTTGTATGGCATTATTTTGCACTAAATTTTGATACATACCGCTTTCATAAGCCCCTGCTCGCATCAATAAAAGTGTGAGTCCCAAACCACCACCAACAATGTAGGTGGTTTGCCACCCAAACGACTTCCCAACCAACCCTGCAACAACTGCACCTAATGCCCCAAATGTTACAATAATCATGGTACCATAGCCCCTTTTTTCTTTAGGCATATTCTCAGCAACCAAAGTAATTCCTGCGCCTAACTCACCTGCCAATCCAACACCTGCAATAAATCGCATGATGGCATATTGATTAATATTAACAACAAATGCATTGGCAATATTGGCCAAAGAATACAATAAAATAGATCCAAATAATACCGAAACTCTTCCCTTTTTATCGCCCATAATGCCCCATAATAAGCCACCAATGAGCATGCCTGTCATCTGTAAATTAAACAAGAAAATTTCATTCGCCTTCAAAGCATCGCCAGTAAAACCAAGCGACTTAAGGCTTTCATTCTTTACAACATTGAATACAATTAAATCGTAAATATCTACAAAATAGCCAAGTGAAGCTACAATAATTAATAAATGAACACGCTTATTTTCTGGCATCAAATGGCAATTATAAAAAGGCAAAATAGCAAAAGTGTGGGTATAATAAAACTATTGGTTCTGTTTGAACCAAAAAAAATTAAGAGAATTTAAGCAGCGAGACCAATTCTGTCAAGTACTTTTCATCGATATCATCGAAATGATTTAATGAGTCACTGTCAACATCCAAAATAGCAACAACCTGTTTACTCTCATCGAAGAGTGGCAATACAATCTCCGATTTTGAAGCTGCGCTGCAGGCAATATGGCCCGGAAATGCCTCCACATCTGGCACAATAACTGCCTGAGCCAATTTCCAAGAAGTGCCACATACACCTTTTCCATAAGCAATTCGTGTGCAAGCTACAGGTCCTTGAAAAGGGCCCAAAACCAATTCACCAGATTTTACAATATAAAAGCCAACCCACCACCAATTGAACGTTTCCTTTAAAGCCGCACAAAAGTTTGATAAGTTGGCTATTAAATCCTCTTCCCCTGAGAGTAATCCGCGCATTTGCGGTAGGAGCTCAAGGTATATTTCTTCCTTGCTGCCTTGGCTATTTAAAACAAGGTTTTGCAAAACAAATTAATGGGCTGCTGGTGCCGCTTTTGCAGGATCAACTGTTGCCGCTACTGCAGCTGTTGTATCAATCGGTGCTGCTGCTTTATCAGCCTCGGCAGTCACATTTGCTCTGTTAATAGAGTAATCAGCCTTTTCCGACTTGTACTGTTCGTTGGCATCAAGTGTTTTTTGTGCTTCATTGGTTCCATAATGGCAAGCACTTAAAGAGGCTGCAAAGGCAAAAGCTACTAATATTTTCTTCATGGTTATTCTATTATTCTTACAATAAATTTTAAAATTTCACGCTGCGAATATAAAATTTTGAATCATTTTATTTCAATTCAAATTCTGAACTGCCAATTTTAAACCCTTCACAAAACAATTCAGCCTTATAATTCCCTGTAACAAACTCACTTCCCTTATCCCAATACAAGCTTATTTGCTGAGCTTCCTGATTAAACTCTATGCTTTTCTTGGTGCTGTATAACGACTCTTCATTTTGGAATTTAAAAGTTCCTGAACCAGAAATTTGGTTATAAACAGTTGCACCATCAGGACCAACAACTTTAAGAATGAGGTCTTTTTTACCTTTTTCAGTAACGTAATTCTCCCCTAATGTAAAAGTTACTTTCAGTTGGTTAATCTGACTCACACGAATGGTTTCTTTTTCTTTTCCATTAGTGCGTAATTTAATACCTGTAACAAAAACATTTTGGGCATTCAAACGCTCGCCAATGGCAACCTTATTATTTAATCTGGCAATATTCATATTGAGGTCTTCATTCTTGCGCTTTTGTTTATTAATATCTGTTTTTAGCGTTTTATTTTCTGTATTTAACATTTCAACCACATTGTTCAAAGAATCAATTTGGCCGATGTATTTGCGCTTATAATAACGCAATAAATCTAACTCATCGTTAGCCTTTTCCAACTCCTCACGCGTTAGTTTTCCCTTTCTAAGTAAATTCTCTATCCTATCTGCAAACTCCTGTAACGAATCATTTTTTTCTCTTAAAAACTGATCCAAAACAGTATTTTTTCCCTTGTATTCTGTTAACTCCAAATCCGTCTCTTTCAACAAATTATCCAATTGCACTTTGGCCGAATCAGATTGAAATAACTCTACCTCTTTTACTGCCAATTTCTTATCGGTTTTAAAATAAGTGTATGTAAAGAAGCCCAATAATAATAGGAGCAGAATATTCAGTACAGACTGAAAAATGATAATAGTGCGGTACCTTTTTAGCTTTTTTTCTTCGTTTTGCATTCGGCAAAAATAAGGATAGATTTATTAACCCAAGGAGTACTTTTTCCACCAAATTGAGATTTAGGTCCATTTTTAGACCTGATTCACTATAATTGTAATAAAATCTTCCGACTTGAAAATCACAACCAACCAAATCAATGGCATTCTTATAATTGAGCCACAAATATTTAGAGATAGCAGAGGCTATTTTTTTGAAAGTTACAATGAGGAAAAATTCAATGAAGCTGGAATTAATGCTAAATTTGTTCAAGACAACCAAAGCCTCTCTCAAAAAGGGGCTATAAGAGGTATGCATTTTCAGGCACCACCCTATTCACAAGGTAAATTGGTGCGGGTTGCACAAGGTGCCGTTATGGATGTGGTAGTAGACATTCGCAAAAATTCCCCTACCTATGGTCAAAGCTTTACTATATTGCTTTCTGCAGAAAACCAATTGATGTTTTGGATCCCACCTGGTTTTGCTCATGGCTTTGAAACCTTAATGGACAATACACTTTTCCTCTACAAATGTACCAATGGATACAATAAAGCAAGTGAAGGCGGCTTGTTTTGGAACGACCCCGCCCTAGAAATTAAATGGCAAACGGCCGAACCTATTGTTTCAGATAAAGACCAAATTCTCCCATTGTTAAAAGACTTTATTAGCCCGTTTTAAGGGAAAAGCTTCTGGCATCTGGCTGCTGGCATCTGGCAACATCCAATAACCAAAACAGTTAGCAGCCAGCTGCTAGAAACCAAATAAATACATAATGTTTACTAAATATTTAATTTCCATTTTTTTAATCATTGCAAGTTGTGGAAATTTGTTGAAAGCTCAGTACATTAAAGGTGGAGAGTACGGAAAAACATTTTATGATAGCAATTACACCCAAGTTTGCGAAATCTTCCACCATAATTTGCATTATGTTCTCATTAATGATAGTGCAAAAAATGAAAAGATTTTAAAAGGAATTTGGGTCATCAAAAATGGCCCCTATCTTAGTTACTTTCAAAACGGAATGCTGGAGTCGAGTGGGTTTTATATTGACAATGAAAAAGACAGTATTTGGCTGCAATATTCACCTGAGGGGAAATTAATCAAAACAGAAAAGTATAAAAATAATATCCATATAGAATGAAGTATTTCCTACTAACTATTGTGTGCTGCTTAACCTTGTATAATGTGCAAGCACAAACCAATATTGAAAAGCAAATAAAGGTTGGCGATTGGGTATTAATCCAGGAATGCAAAAAAGGTCAGAAGGAATTTGAATCAATGGACGTGTATGCTAGAACAACTGAATTCAACAAAAGCAATGTTGATACACTTTCTGGCAATGGTTTATTAGATGCCTTTTTTAACGACAAAAGCATTGATGCCAAAAGATTGCCTTGTAGCATGGGAGGCAGAAAATATAAGATTGCAGCCTATCATGAATTTGTAAAGGAAGGAATAACACATCGCGTAATTTTACTCTATACCAAATACCCGCTTACCTTAATCTGGGTTGAATTGGATGTAGCATTGAAGATGGAAGAAATTGTGTTTTATTAGTTAAAATAATTTCTTTTTTCTGAAGAATAACACTCCCAATAAGGAGAACAATACTACCATGTTGGTAACAACCCAAAAAGCACGTGCACTATTTTGCAGTAAATTAAATAAATGCAAATCAAGGTTTATCCTAACAATAAAGTAAGTAATGACAATTTAACAATTGCTACAGCAAATTATTTGCCACCTGCTCCTTTTCATAAAAGTCATCAATTGCCAAATTCCCACCATCTGCTGCGGCTGTTGCTAATTGGTCGCAACGCTCATTCATGGCATGACCAGCATGCCCCTTAATCCATTTAAAGGTTATTGTGTGAAGTGGATACAATGCCAAAAATCTTTTCCATAAATCGGGGTTTTTCTTGTCTTTGAAGCCTTTTTTTTCCCAACCAAAAACCCATTTCTTCTCCACCGCCTCACAAACATACTTACTATCTGTATAAATAGTAATATCCAAATTGGCCAATTTTATAGATTCTATCGCAACAATTACCGCCAAAAGTTCCATTCTATTATTGGTAGTTAACCTAAAACCCGCGCTCATTTCCTTCTTATGCTGCCCACTTAGCAAAACCGCACCATACCCTCCCCTCCCCGGATTGCCCCTTGCCGAACCATCTGTATAAATATTAACTTTCACCCCACAAATGAACAAAAATTACCCCAAAAAAGAAAGCTTCCTAATTTCCACCACATCCCAGACTTCAATCTGGGGCTGATGCCCGCCCGGGTATCAGCTTGCATTTTACATAAAAAAAACATAGCTTCGAGTGGCAATTAACGCTTCAAACCATGT